>NZ_JBGCUL010000247.1:0-5842 GCF_054177685.1 Pseudomonas sp. P5_A2_2 | reverse complement strand
CTCACACGGCTGCAAGGCCGTTCCCCTAATTAGGGTCGTTGGGCATCGATTCTCATCGAGGCGCGGGGGCCACAACCCCAACTCAGACGCCGGATAGATGAAAGCAAGCCAAACACGACATCAACAACAGTATTGCAGAAAAGGGGGTAACCATAGATGTGAGAGCGAGCTTGCTCGCGATGAGGCCATAACATTCAGCATCTATATTGGCTGTAAGGCCGCTATCGCGAGCAAGCTCGCTCCCACAGTGATTTGTGGTGTGGCGAAGATTTTGGCAATAAAAAAGGCGCGGTCCTTGCGGAGCGCGCCTTTTTTCGTTTGGCCGCCTATCAGCTGCCAAGGGCCTTCGAAGCCAGCCAGAACAACCCGGCCGACAGGGCCACGGTGGCTGGCAGGGTCARTACCCAGGCCAGCAGGATGGTTTTGACGGTGCCGCCTTGCAGGCCGCTTTTGTTGGCGACCATGGTGCCCGCCACGCCCGAGGACAGCACGTGGGTGGTGGAAACCGGCAGGCTGAAGATGTTCGCCATGCCGATCAGGCTGGCAGTGGTGATCTGCGCCGACATGCCTTGGGAGTAGGTCATGCCTTGCTTGCCGATCTTCTCGCCAATGGTCAGTACCACGCGTTTCCAGCCGACCATGGTGCCCAGGCCCAAGGCCAGTGCAACCGCCAGGATTACCCAGAACGGCGCGTATTCGGTGGTGGTGGTCAGGTCTTTGCGCAGCTTGTCCAGGTCGGCCTTTTCACGAGCCCCGAGAGTTGGCAACTTGCTGACTTTCTTCGCGGTGTCGTCCAGGCAGAGCAGGTAGCGACGGACTTCGATACGGCTTTCCGCCGGCAGCGAGTGATAGTCGGCTACACCCTTGAGGGTGTCGAGCAGGGCGGCGATGGTCGGTTCGGTCTGTTGCGGGTTGCAACGGAATTTCTCCGGCAGATCGCCATTCAGGCTCTTGCCCAGGGCCAGGAACTCGCCCAGGGTTTCGGCATTGCGCTGGTAGAACTGGCTCAGGTGCAGCGTGGCGTCGCGGGTCCGCTCGATCTGATAGGTCGTGCTGTTCAGGTCGAGGACGAACTGGGCCGGCACGATACCGATCAGGACCAGCATGATCAGGCCGATACCTTTCTGGCCATCGTTGGAACCGTGCACGAAGCTCACGGCCATGGCCGAGATCACCAGTACCAGGCGATTCCAGAACGGCGGGTGTTTCTTGTCGTCGATCTTGCGGCGCTCTTCCGGCGTCTTGTGCATCTTCGACAGCGGACGCCACCATTTAAGACCGATCAGGATCAGTGCGGCGATCAGGAAGCCTGCCATTGGTGAGAATACAAGCGACATGCCGATATCGATTGCCTTCTGCCAGTTCACACCATCGGCCAACGGAATTTCGTTGATCAAGGCGTTCGCCAGACCCACGCCGAGGATCGAACCGATCAGCGTATGGGAGCTGGAGGCGGGGATACCGAAGTACCAGGTGCCCAGGTTCCAGGTGATGGCGGCGGCGAGCAACGAGAACACCATCGCCAGTCCGTGCCCGGTGTTCACATTGATCAGCAGTTCTACCGGCAGCAGGTGGACGATGGCATACGCCACGCCGACCCCGCCCAGCAGTACGCCGAGGAAGTTGAACACACCGGAGAAAAACACCGCCAGGTGAGGCGGCATGGCTTTGGTGTAGATAACGGTCGCCACCGCGTTAGCGGTGTCATGAAAGCCGTTGATGAACTCGAAGGCGAGGACAAAGGCCAGGGCGAGCAAGAGGCTCACAAGCACCCAAGCATCCAGTCCGCTGAATAAATCGATCATGAAGGTTTTCTGACCCGGTCATAAGGGGGCGCGATTATGCCAGAAAAGACCGCTAATCAATGCACTAGCTGCTCGTCGGTAACATTCTTCAACGAATTTTTTTGCCGCAGCACCTGAAAACCCACGGTTTTGCTGTGTTTTATAAGTCATTGATTTAATTTAAAAAATATACCGTCACAAAACCTTCGCGGCCCGGTAAGAGGGGCTTGAACGGTTGTGAGAAAAATCTGAGAAATAGGTCAGATACCGGAAATTTGCCGGATTCGACGACGGTGATGGCCGCTGCCCGCTCATGGCGGGCGCGAAAGGCAGCATCAATACACCCCCGCTTTTAACGGGTGCAGAGGCAGGCCTTTGTAAGGATCAGGCCAAAGCAGTCACGGCTCTTCGGCTTTGAGTTCCTTTTCCATTTTTTGAAGTTCTTGCTGGAAAACCTGATCCTGGACAGTGGCGCGTTTACGCCAGGGTTTGCGTTCCGGTTCGGGTTGAGCGGCGTAAGTGGTGACTTCTCCGCCGTAAACTTCCTTGTAGCGTTGTTCCTGGCGCTCTAGTTCCGCGCGCAGTTCGTCTTTCGTCACAGTGCTACCTGATTGAGTTGGGATAAATTCTGGTGAACACGCGCTGCATCAAATCGATTGATCACGTTCGTCGAATGGGCAATGCCCGTCAAGGCATCGTTTTGGCAACAGGGTGATCAATACTTCCATGTCACAGGCGGCCACGGCACCAGATATAAACAGCTGACGTAGCTTCAGTTTCCTGTATCGGCAAGCGCACTGGCAAGGCGGTTCAATGCGAGTCTGGCGCTTGCAACGGGCAACGGCGATGGAACATCGCATTGCCGGGTAGCGGGTTCGGCAAGTAAAAAACCGAAGCGCTACTGAATTGTATTATAGCGGCCGATTTGAAGAACACTATCTCCAAAGAGTTAAAAGCGGATCCCGGTGTGTGACCGTTTTGTTGCTCGAAATTTTACGATTAACTGGAACGCCGACGGGTACCACATTGCAGCGATGCCTGCCGGACGCCATATAGTTCGAACAAGTTACGGTATTTAGATTGCCCCATTAAGTCCTGTGTCGAGTCGATGTAAACAGCGGTTCGTGAGTCAGCGAAAAAATCGAACACCCGCGAATCGGGTGATTGACACGGTGGATTGCGATTATCGGTCGAGCGTTCGATAATCGCCCGAAGATGGCAGGCCGGGCTTGAGCGCCAGGCGGTAGCCCTTTGTAATAGTCGCTGATCCGAGTGGGTAACAGGACCTTGTATGAACGATCAAATGCGCAATTCCTTCACTTCAGTGGCTCCCCCCATCGTTGCTTCGCCGGCCAAGCGGATCCAGGCACTGACCGGCGACCCGGACTTCATGACGTCCCTGGCCCGTGGCCTGGCCGTAGTGCAGGCGTTCCAGGAGCGCAAACGGCACCTGACCATCGCCCAGATCAGTCACCGCACGGAAATTCCCCGCGCCGCCGTGCGCCGTTGCCTGCATACCCTGATCAAACTCGGCTACGCCACCACCGACGGCCGCACCTATTCGTTGCTGCCCAAAGTCCTGACCCTCGGCCATGCCTATGTGTCATCGACGCCGCTGGCGGTGTCCGCCCAGCCTTACCTGGACCGCATGAGCGAGCAACTGCACGAGGCCTGCAACATGGCCACGCTGGAAGGTGATGACATTTTGTACATCGCCCGCTCCGCAACCACCCAGCGCCTGATTTCGGTGGACCTGTCGGTGGGCGGGCGCTTGCCGGCCTATTGCACGTCGATGGGGCGGATTCTGCTGGCCGCGCTGGATGACACGTCGCTGGGCGAATACCTCGACCACGCCGAATTGCAGGCCAAGACCAGCCGCACGATCCACACCCCCGAGGCGCTGCTCGAATGCCTGCAAGAGGTGCGACAGCAAGGCTGGTGCATCGTCGACCAGGAACTCGAGCAAGGGCTGCGTTCAATTGCCGTTCCTGTGTATGACGCCTCCGGCCAGGTGGTTGCGGCCCTCAACGTTAGCACCCATGCGGGGCGGGTCAGCCGCAATGAGCTGGAGCAGCGTTTCCTGCCCGGCCTGCTAAGTGCCAGTCGCGACCTGAGTACGCAGCTGTTCACTTAAGGTGTTCGATAAACGCACAGAGTCGCGCTGGGTGAATTGACGCTGTTTCCCCCGGATCATTACTGTCGCGGCTTCGTCAGCATCTGCTGACACCGTTCGACAGCGATCCGTGGAATAAAAATAATGAACCAGCCTCAGTCTGCTGTAGGTAACTGCCTTGACGTGCAGTCCTTCATCAATGCTCAACCCATTTCGCGCTACCAATGGCGGGTGGTGATCCTGTGTTTCCTGATTGTCTTCCTCGACGGCCTMGACACCGCGGCCATGGGGTTCATCGCCCCGGCCCTGTCCCAGGACTGGGGTATCGACCGTGCCAGTCTCGGCCCGGTGATGAGTGCGGCGTTGATCGGCATGGTCTTCGGCGCACTGGGCTCCGGCCCTCTGGCCGACCGCTTCGGACGAAAAGTCGTACTGGTCGGTGCGGTGCTGTTGTTCGGTGCCTTCAGTCTGGCTTCGGCCTACAGCAGCAATGTCGATCAGTTGCTGGTGTTGCGCTTCCTGACCGGCCTGGGTCTGGGCGCCGGCATGCCGAATGCCACGACCCTGCTGTCGGAGTACACCCCGGAACGCAAAAAATCCCTGCTGGTAACCAGCATGTTCTGCGGTTTCAACCTCGGCATGGCTGGCGGCGGATTTATCTCGGCCAAGCTGATTCCGGCCTTTGGCTGGCACAGCCTGCTGCTGATCGGCGGGATTCTGCCGCTGATCCTCGCCGTCGTTTTGCTGCTCTGGCTGCCGGAGTCGGCGCGTTACCTGGTGGTACGCAATCGCGGTACGGACAAAGTGCGCAAGGCACTGGCGCCGATTGATCCGACGGTGGTGGCCCAGGCGTCCAGTTTCAGCGTGCCGGAACAGAAAACCGTGAAGGCGCGCAATGTGTTCGCGGTGATCTTCTCCGGCACCTATAGCACCGGCACCTTGCTGCTGTGGCTGACCTACTTTATGGGCCTGGTGATCGTTTACCTGCTGACCAGCTGGCTGCCGACGCTGATGCGTGACAGTGGCGCGAGCATGGAGCAAGCCGCTTTCATCGGCGCACTGTTCCAGTTCGGTGGCGTATTGAGTGCGGTGGGCGTGGGCTGGGCGATGGACCGGTTCAATCCGCACAAGGTCATCGGCATTTTTTACCTGCTGGCCGGGGTGTTTGCCTACGCGGTAGGGCAGAGCCTGGGCAACATCGCGCTGCTGGCGACCCTGGTGCTGGTGGCCGGGATGTGTGTCAACGGCGCGCAATCGGCAATGCCGTCGCTGGCTGCACGGTTTTATCCGACTCAGGGGCGGGCCACCGGGGTGTCGTGGATGCTCGGGATCGGCCGCTTCGGCGCCATTCTCGGGGCGTGGATGGGAGCGACGCTGCTGGGGCTGGGCTGGAATTTCGAGCAAGTGCTGACAGCGCTGGTGATTCCGGCGGCCTTGGCGACCACGGCAGTGGTGATCAAGGGCATGGTCAGTCATGCGGATGCGACCTGATTCCAGGGTTCAGAATTTTCAGCGAGGTTGAGGGCCTCATCGCGGGCAAGCCCGCTCCCACATGGATTACGCCATACCTTGTGGGAGCGAGCCTGCTCGCGAAGCTTTTGGGGATCGGTAGCCAAGCAACAATATGTTCGATAATCGAACGGTTAGTCGATTATCGGATTGTTTGGCGTTTTGCACGGGCTTAATCTTCAGTCATTCCGGCGCTGCGCATCGGCGCCTTCTTCCACTGTCGGTTAACAATAAATGGGAGCCTGCCCCAATGGCTGAAATCCTTTCGCTGCACGACGCGGTGAAGCAATTCGTAAACGACGGCGATACGGTCGCGCTCGAAGGCTTTACCCACCTGATCCCGACGGCGGCGGGTCACGAAATCATTCGCCAGGGCAAGAAAGACCTGACCCTGGTGCGGATGACCCCTGACTTGATCTACGACCAGTTGATCCTG
>NZ_JBGCUL010000004.1:0-65146 GCF_054177685.1 Pseudomonas sp. P5_A2_2 | reverse complement strand
TCTCTCTCCTCGCGCCTAGTCTTGCGCTTTGTGGGGCGACGGCGCGCCCGTCATTTGCGGCGAACACCCCCTACTCGTCAGCGAACGTTGCAGCACTTGCAGGATCAGGTCGGCGATGATCGCCAACACACTGACCAGTACGGCGCCGACAATCAGCATCGACATGTCGCTGCGGCTGATGGAAGCGAGGATGAGTACGCCGAGGCCGCCGGCGCCGATGGTGGCGGCGATGGTCATGACGCCGATGTTCATCACCACGGCGGTGCGCACACCGGCGAGGATCACCGGCACGGCGATGGGCAATTCGACCATGCGCAGGCGCTGGCCGAAGGTCATGCCGATGCCGCGGGCGGCTTCGCGGATACCCGGCTCGACATTGGTCAGGGCCAGGTAGGTGTTGCGCATGATCGGCAGCAGCGAGTACAGGAACACCGCGGTAATCGCCGGCATCGGCCCCAGGCCCTGGCCGAACTTGGAGTAGAACGGCAGCAGCAGGCCGAACAGGGCAATCGACGGTACGGTCAGCAGCACCGTGGCGCTGGCTTGCAATGGCCCGGCGAGGGTCGGGAAGCGTGTCATCAAAATGCCCAATGGCACGCCGACCAGAATCGCCAGGGTCACGGCAATGCCGACCAGGGTGATGTGTTGCCACGTCAGGTGTAAGACCAATGGCCAGTCGAGATGGGAAAAGGCGTTCAGGAATTCCATGACTTCTCCTCCTTAATTGATCGGGTGCTGGCGCAGGAAATCGGCGGCAACGGCTGAAGGACTTTGGTGCTCGACGTCGACCCGGGCGTTGAGCTCGCGCATGGTGTTGTCGTCGAACAGTTCCGCCAGCGGCTTGAGCTGTGCGGCCAATTGCGGATGCGCATCGAGGTAGGCCTGACGCACCACCGGCGCGGCGGTGTAGTCGGGGAAGTAGTGCTTGTCGTCCTCCAGCAGCTTCAGCTTGAAGGCGTTGAGGCGACCGTCAGTGGTGTAGACCAGACCGGCAAACACTTGCCCGTTACGCAGTGCGGTGTAGACCAGGCCGGCATCCATCTGCCGGATGTTCTTGCGGGTCAGGTTCATGTCGTAGAGCTTGACCATGCCATCCAGACCGTCCGAACGGTTGGCGAACTCGGTATCCAGCGCCACCAGGTTGTTGGTATCGGCTTCCTTGCGCAGCACCGTGTTCAGCTCACTGATGGTGTTGATGTGCGGGTATTGGTCGGCGACGTTCTTCGGCAGGGCGAGGGCGTAGGTGTTACTGAATTTCGACGGGGTGAGCCAGACCAGGCCTTTTTTTCCGTCGAGTTCTTTTACTCGTGCGTAGGACTGTTCGCTGTCGAGTTTTTCAGTGACATGGTTGTAGGCCACCAGCGAAACGCCAGTGTATTCCCAGAGCATGTCCAACTGGCCACTTTCGTGGGCGCTGCGGGCCAGATTGCTGCCCAGGCCGCCGGTCACTTGCACCTCGTAACCCTTGGTGCGCAGGTACTGCGAAGTGATTTCCGCCAGCAGGGTCTGTTCGGTGAACACCCGGGCGCCGATGCGGATCAAGGGTTTGTCAGCGGCTTGGGAAAATCCTGCGAACAGCAGGACGCAGCCTAGTAAAAAGCTTGAAGTTTTCATGACGATTCCTTTGCCGAGGCTTAAGACGGGCGCAAGCCGCGTTCGAGCCAGAGGCGGCTGGCGAGTGTCACCAGGCCGTCGAGCAACAAGGCCAGCAGGGCGGTGCAGGCCGCGCCGAGCAGCAATTGCGGCTGATTGTTCAGGGCGATGCCGGGGAAGATCAGGCTGCCGAGACTGTTGGCGCCGATCAGGAACGCCAGCGGCGCCGTCCCGACATTGATCGCCAATGCCACGCGCACGCCACCGATGATGATCGRCACGGCGTTGGGCAATTCGACTTTCCACAGCACCTGGAGCGGGGTCATGCCGATGCCGACGGCGGCTTCCTTGAGCGAGCCCTGAACGTTTTTCAGGCCTTCGTAGGTGTTGCGCACGATGGGCAGCAAAGAGGCGAGGAACAGAGCGAAGATGGCCGGGCCGCTACCGATGCCGAGAATGCCCAAGGCGATGGCCAGGACGGCCAGGGGTGGAACGGTGTTGCCGATGTTGAAGAACTGCATGAAGCGTTCGGCACGGCCGACCATGGACGGGCGGCTGAGGAAGATACCGGCAGGAATGCCCACGACAAGGGCGGCCAGCATGGACGCGAGGACGAGAACCAGATGAGCTTGCAGGTAAAACAACAAATCGTCGCGGTAAAGTTCGATCGTATTGATGCCGATCCAGTGGATCAGCAGGGCCAGAAGGGCGATTACCAGCGCGCCTCCTATCAGCCCTTTGCCATAGTGGATAGCCACAGGCGGACTCCTTTTTTCAGTCGGCGAACACTTTTTCGTGTGGCAACGCCATTCCTGGCTGCCGAAAAAATGCTCGCGATAAGCAGCTCATGCCGAGCGCATTCCAATGTAGGAGCGAGCTTGCTCGCGATGGGCGTCAACGATAACGCTGGGTACCTGAATGTACGCGTTGTCTGGACGTTTTTCGCGAGCGAGCTCGCTCCTACCGTGTAATGCGTACGGCTTATCGAGCCATGAGCACAGCCTCGTCAGGCCGAATTGCAGGTGTTTCAGGCCCCCGACGAGTGGTCGTAACGGGGGAGTGGACGTCTCCGTGCTTTAAAAGGTTCCCATCTGAAGCAGCATTTGGCCACCCCTGATGTGCTCAACGGTTCGGTTCTTCGATCAACTTGGGCTATAATCTGCGCCCTTTTTTGAATCACCTGCCAGGCGATTTCCCATGACCAAACAGGCCGCCGAAGTCGCGAAACGCCGCACTTTCGCCATTATTTCCCACCCCGATGCCGGTAAGACCACCATCACCGAGAAGCTCTTGCTGATGGGCAAGGCGATTGCGGTAGCCGGTACGGTGAAATCGCGTAAATCCGATCGCCATGCCACCTCCGACTGGATGGAAATGGAAAAGCAGCGTGGTATCTCCATTACCACGTCGGTCATGCAGTTCCCGTATCGCGAGCACATGATCAACCTGCTCGACACCCCGGGCCACGAAGACTTCTCCGAAGATACCTACCGCACCCTGACGGCGGTGGACTCGGCGTTGATGGTGCTCGACGGCGGTAAGGGTGTAGAGCCACGGACCATCGCCCTGATGGACGTCTGCCGTCTGCGTGACACGCCGATCGTCAGCTTCATCAACAAACTCGACCGTGACATCCGCGACCCGATCGAACTGCTCGACGAAATCGAAGCCGTCCTCAAGATCAAGGCGGCGCCGATCACCTGGCCGATTGGTTGCTACCGTGACTTCAAAGGCGTGTATCACCTCGCCGATGACTACATCATCGTGTACACCGCCGGTCACGGCCACGAGCGCACCGAAACCAAGATCATCGAGAAGCTCGATTCCGATGAAGCCCGTGCGCACCTGGGTGACGAATACGAGCGTTTCATCGAGCAGTTGGAACTGGTGCAGGGCGCCTGCCACGAGTTCAACCAGCAGGAGTTCCTCGACGGTCAACTGACCCCGGTGTTCTTCGGTACGGCGCTGGGCAACTTCGGTGTCGACCACGTACTCGACGCCGTCGTTGATTGGGCACCCCGTCCGCTGGCACGCGTGGCCAACGAGCGCACCGTGGAGCCGGTGGAAGAGAAGTTCTCGGGCTTCATCTTCAAGATCCAGGCGAACATGGACCCGAAACACCGCGACCGTATCGCCTTCATGCGTATCTGCTCCGGCAAGTACGAAAAAGGCATGAAGATGCGCCACGTGCGCACCGGCAAGGACGTGCGGATCGGCGACGCGCTGACCTTCTTCTCCTCCGAGCGTGAGCAGCTGGAAGAAGCGTTTGCCGGCGACATCATCGGCCTGCACAACCACGGCACCATCCAGATCGGCGACACCTTCAGCGAAGGCGAAGCCCTGGGTTTCACCGGCATCCCGCACTTCGCCCCGGAACTGTTCCGCCGTGTGCGTTTGAAAGATCCGCTGAAATCCAAGCAATTGCGCCAGGGCCTGCAACAGCTGGCCGAAGAAGGCGCGACCCAGGTGTTCTTCCCGGAGCGCAGCAACGACATCATCCTCGGCGCCGTCGGTGTGCTGCAGTTCGATGTGGTCGCCAGCCGTTTGAAAGAGGAATACAAGGTCGAATGCTCCTACGAGCCAATCACCGTTTATTCCGCGCGCTGGATCGAATGCAGCGACAAGAAGAAGCTTGAGGAATTCTCCAACAAGGCTGTGGAAAACCTGGCACTGGACGGCGGCGGTCACCTGACCTACCTCGCGCCTACGCGGGTCAACCTGGCACTGATGGAAGAGCGCTGGCCGGATGTTAAATTCCGTGCGACGCGTGAGCATCACTAAGCACTGAGCTGCAAAATTCAAAAGCCCCGTTGCGAAAGCCTCGGGGTTTTTTATTGTCCGCATTTCCATGATTGACGATGGATCCCTGTGGGAGCGAGCTTGCTCGCGATAGCGGTGTGTCAGTCGACATTAATGCTGGCGGCAGGTCCGTCATCGCGAGCAAGCTCGCTCCCACAGGATTCTTCGGTGTTAGTTGAATTTGGAATCGCCCCTATTCCAAACCAGTCTCCAATCCAAGGGCATTTCCGCGGGTTCGACAACGTCCAATCTGGAGAACCCGGCTGATCGGAACTAGATTTCACTCAGCACCAGACAGGCACTCTACGAAAGGAAGGAATCGGCTATGAACAGGTTGTTTCGCGTTTTACTGCTGTTGAAGGTGATGGTGATGCTCTCGCTCGGAACTTCGATGGCGTGGGCCGAGTGTATCGATCATGGGGAGCAGGCTTCGAGCGGGCAGGCGGGTTATGCGGGGTTGATGCTTGCCAAGTCCGAATCGGAACCGGGAGATCAAGGGCAGGGTGGCGCTGACAACGACGATGACTCGACTACCGACGAGCCGGACTCCGATGAAGAAGAAGGTGACAGCCAGACCTAGTCGCTCAATGGCAAGTAAAAGAAAACCCCTTCTGCCTGACTGATGCGCAATCGAGGCGGAAGGGGTTTGGTCAACGCATCAAGAGTTTGAGCAGCTCAATCCCTGTAGGCGCTAGCCTACTAGCGATTGCGGTTTGTCAGTAAACAGAAATGTTGACTGGTATGTCGCAATCGCCAGCAGGCTGGCTCCTACAGTTTTTTATGCCGCGCCGTCGAGGAATTGCTCGGCGTAGTGGCAAGCCACCTGGCGAGTGTCGAGCAGGCGCAGGGCCGGCTCTTCAGTGCTGCAACGCTCGGTGGCGTACGGGCAGCGCTTGTGGAAAGCGCAGCCGGACGGCGGGTTCAGCGGGTTGGGCAATTCGCCGACGATCTTGATTTTCGGCTTGTTCGGATCCGGGTGGATGGCTGGCGTCGCCGACAACAGCGCCTGGGTGTAGGGGTGCAGAGGACGGGAGTAAATATCCTCTTTCGGGCCCATTTCCACCGGGCGACCGAGGTACATCACCATCACGTGGTCGGCAACGTGGCGTACCACCGCCAGGTTGTGCGAGATGAACACATAGGCGGTGTTGAACTCCTGCTGCAAATCCATGAACAGGTTGAGCACCTGCGCCTGAATCGACACGTCCAGCGCCGAAGTCGGTTCGTCCGCTACCAGCACTTTCGGTTGCAGCATCATCGCCCGGGCCAGGGCGATCCGCTGGCGTTGACCGCCGGAGAACATGTGCGGATAACGCTGGTAGTGCTCGGGACGCAAGCCCACCTGCTTCATCATCGCCTGGACTTTCTCGCGACGTTCCGCGGCGCTCAGGTTGGTGTTGATCAGCAGCGGCTCACCCAGTTGATCGCCGACTTTCTGCCGAGGGTTCAACGAGGCGTACGGGCTCTGGAACACCATCTGCACGTCTTTGCGCAGTTGTTTGCGCTGGGCCTTGTCGGCACCGGCGACTTCCTGGCCGGCGATTTTCAAGGACCCGGAGGACGGCTCTTCGATCAGGGTCAGGGCACGGGCCAGGGTGGACTTGCCGCAACCCGACTCGCCGACGACGGCGAGGGTCTTGCCGGCTTCCAGTTCGAACGACACGCCGTTGAGGGCGCGCACAGTGGCGTGACCCTTGAACAGGCCTCGGGACACCTCGTAGTGACGGGTCAGGTCGCGGGCGGTAAGAACGACGGCCATTACGCCACCTCCTGGTTCAGCGGGTAGAAGCAGCGAGCGAGGCTGTTGCTTTTCTGGTCTAGTGCCGGACGTTGTTGACGGCAGTTGTCTTTCACGTAAGGGCAGCGCGGCGACAGCAGGCAACCCTGCGGGCGGTCGTAGCGACCGGGCACGATGCCTGGCAACGTCGACAAACGCGCGGCGCCCAGGCTGTGTTCCGGAATCGCCTTGAGCAGCGCTTCGCTGTACGGGTGTGCCGGAATGTCGAACAGTTGCGGCACCTGACCGACTTCGACCGCTTGCCCTGCGTACATCACGCACACGCGCTGGGCGGTTTCGGCAACGACCGCGAGGTCGTGGGTGATCAGCACCAGGCCCATGTTCTGCTCTTTCTGCAACGCCAGCAGCAGGTCCATGATCTGCGCCTGAATGGTCACGTCCAGCGCCGTGGTCGGTTCGTCGGCGATCAGCAGTTTCGGTTCGCCGGCAATCGCCATGGCAATCGCGACGCGTTGGCTCATACCACCGGACAGTTGATGCGGGTAGGCGTCCATTCGGCTGGCGGCACCCGGGATTTCAACTTTTTCCAGCAGTTCGATAGCGCGCTTGCGCGCGGCCTTGCCGGACATTTTCAGGTGCAGGCGCAGCACTTCTTCGATCTGGAAACCCACGGTGTAGCTCGGGTTCAGCGCGGTCATCGGMTCCTGGAAGACCATGGACAGGTCTTTACCGACGATCTGTCGACGCTGGCGATTGTTGAGCTTGAGCATGTTCTTGCCGTCGAAATTCAGGGCGTCGGCGGTGACGATCCCCGGATGCTCGATCAGGCCCATCAGCGCCATCATGGTCACGGACTTGCCGGAACCCGATTCGCCAACGATGGCCAGCACTTCGCCCTTGTCCACTTGCAGGTCGAGGCCATCGACCACTGGCGTGGCGTTTTTGTCGCCGAAGCGAACGTTGAGATTCTTGATTTCTAACAGTGACATGGGAATCTCCTCAGGCGGCGTTCTTGAGTTTCGGGTCCAGCGCATCGCGCAGGCCGTCGCCCATCAGGTTGATTGCCAGCACGCTGAGCAAAATGGTCAAACCAGGCAGGCTCACCACCCACCAGGCGCGTTCGATGTAGTCGCGAGCCGAAGCCAGCATGGTGCCCCACTCAGGGGTTGGCGGTTGTACGCCAAGGCCGAGGAAGCCCAGTGCGGCGGCATCGAGGATCGCCGAGGAGAAGCTCAGGGTGGCCTGAACGATCAGCGGCGCCATGCAGTTAGGCAGCACGGTGACGAACATCAGGCGTGGCAGGCCGGCACCGGCCAGGCGCGCGGCGGTCACGTAGTCGCGGTTCAGTTCGCCCATCACCGCAGCGCGGGTCAGACGAACGTAGGACGGCAGGGACACCACGGCGATGGCGATCACGGTATTGATCAGGCCAGGGCCGAGGATGGCGACGATCGCCACGGCCAGCAGCAGGGACGGCAGGGCCAGCATGATGTCCATCAGGCGCATGATGGTCGGGCCGACCACGCGCGGGAAGAACCCGGCGAACAGGCCCAGCAGGATGCCCGGAATCAACGACATCACCACCGATGACAAGCCGATCATCAGTGACAGGCGCGAGCCAGTGATCAGGCGCGACAGCAGGTCGCGGCCCAGTTCGTCGGTACCGAGCAGGAATTGCAGTTGCCCACCTTCCAGCCAGGCCGGCGGGGTCAGCAGGAAATCGCGGTACTGCTCGCTCGGGTCGTGGGGGGCAACCCACGGGGCGAAGATCGCGCAGAAAATCACCAGCAACATGAACATCAGGCCGGCGACGGCACCTTTGTTCTTGGAGAACGCTTGCCAGAATTCTTTGTACGGAGACGGGTACAGCAGGCTTTGATCGACTGCTACCGATGGAATTGGAGTGGTCATGGTCATGATCTCAGCGCTGGTGACGGATGCGTGGGTTGGCAAAGCCGTAGAGGATGTCCACTACGAAGTTGACCACAATCACCAGGCAGGCGATTAACAGGATGCCGTTTTGCACGACGGGGTAATCCCGCGCGCCAATGGCTTCGATCAGCCATTTGCCGATGCCCGGCCACGAGAAGATGGTCTCGGTCAGAACCGCGCCGGCCAGCAGGGTGCCGACTTGCAGGCCGACCACCGTCAGCACCGGAATCAGCGCGTTGCGCAGACCGTGCACGAATACCACGCGCGACGGAGACAGACCCTTGGCCTTGGCAGTGCGAATGTAGTCTTCACGCAGCACTTCGAGCATCGACGAACGGGTCATCCGCGCGATCACCGCCAGCGGGATGGTACCCAGCACGATGGCCGGCAGGATCAGGTGGTGCAGGGCATCGAGGAACGCGCTGACGTCATCGGCCAGCAGTGTATCGATCAGCATGAAGCCGGTGCGTGGCTCGATGTCGTAGAGCAGGTCGATCCGCCCGGACACTGGGGTCCAGCCCAGCGACACCGAGAAGAACATGATCAGGATCAGGCCCCACCAGAAGATCGGCATCGAATATCCCGCCAGGGAGATGCCCATCACCCCATGGTCKAACAGGGATCCTCGCTTGAGTGCCGCGATCACCCCGGCCAAGAGGCCCAGGACACCGGCGAACAACAGCGCGGCCGAGGACAGTTCCAGGGTCGCGGGGAACAGAGAGGTGAATTCGGTCCAGACGCTTTCACGGGTACGCAGGGATTCACCGAGATCGCCGTGGGCCAGTTTGCCGATGTAATCCAGGTATTGGGCATACAGGGGTTTGTTCAGACCTAGGCGTTCCATTGCCTGAGCGTGCATTTCGGGATCGACCCTGCGTTCTCCCATCATGACTTCCACGGGGTCGCCCGGGATCATGCGAATCAACGCGAAAGTCAGCAAGGTGATACCGAAGAACGTGGGGATCAGTAACCCCAGTCGGCGGGCAATAAAACTAAACATCGTGTGTTGTACCTCATCAGCCGGTTAGGCGTGCCCGGCATGCCTGGGTCAGGCATGCCGGGAGTTTTCTTATTACTTCACCTGGGTGGTGGCGAAGTTATTCGTGGTGAGGGGGCTAATGTGATAGCCCTCTACGTTGTTGCGCATTGCGGTAAACATTCGAGTGTGCGCCAGGCTGATCCACGGCTGGTCCTGGTTAAAAATAACCTGGGCCTGCTCGTACAGGGCTGCACGCTCGGCCGGGTCGGTTTTTTCCCGGGCCTGATCGATCAGGGCCTGGAACTTGTCATTGCACCAGCGTGCGTAGTTTTCGCCGTTCTTGGCCGCCTCACAACTGAGCATAGGCGTCAGGAAGTTATCCGGGTCGCCGTTATCGCCCGCCCATCCGGCGGAAACCATGTCGTGCTCGCCGTTTTTGGCGCGCTTGAGCATTTCGCCCCATTCCATCACGCGAATGTCGATCTTGATCCCGACCTTGGCCAGGTCGGCCTGCATCATTTGTGCACCGAGCATCGGGTTCGGGTTGGTTGCACCGCCTCCGTTGCGGGTGAACAGGGTGAAGGTGGTGCCTTGCGGTACGCCGGCTTCCTTGAGCAGGGCACGGGCCTTCTCCAGGTCACGGGCCGGGTTCTTCAGTGTGTGGTTGTAGCCCAGCAGGGTGTCCGGGAACGGGTTGACTGCGGCTGTTGCGTTGCCCTTGCCGAACAGCGTGTTGACAGCAGCTTCCTTGTCGAAGGCGATATCGATGGCTTTACGCACCCGTACATCGCTCAGGTACTTGTGCGTGGTGTTGATGGCGATGTACGCGACAGTCATCGCATTCAGCTCATCGACCTTCAGCTTGTCGTCTTTCTTGATGCTCGGAATGTCATCCGGTTTTGGATACAGCGCGACCTGGCACTCGTTGGCCTTGAGCTTCTGCAGGCGCACGTTGTTGTCGGTGGCGATGGCCAGGATCAACGCATCGGCCGGTGGCTTGCCACGGAAGTACTCCGGGTTGGCCTTGAAGCGAACCTGGGCGTCCTTGTTGTAACGCTGGAAGACGAACGGGCCGGTGCCGACTGGTTTGTTGTTCAGGTCGCCGGTCTTGTTGGCCTTGAGCAACTGGTCGGCGTACTCGGCGGAGTAGATCGAAGAGAAGGCCATGGCAATGTCGGCCAGGAACGGTGCTTCAGGACGGGTCAGGGTGAACTTGACCGTGTTGTCGTCGACTTTCTCGACGCTCTTGAGCAKCTCCTTGAAGCCCATGCTTTCAAAGTACGGGAAGCCCACGCTCGACAGTTTGTGCCACGGATGATTCGGGTCCAGCTGGCGCTGGAAGCTCCAGACCACATCGTCGGCATTCATGTCGCGGGTCGGCTTGAAGTATTCGGTGGTGTGGAACTTGACGCCTTTGCGCAGGTGGAACGTGTAGCTCAGGCCGTCTTCGCTGATATCCCAGGAATCGGCCAGCGCCGGAATCACTTCGGTGGTACCGGGTTTGAAGTCTGCCAGGCGATTGAAGATGGTTTCGGCCACCGCATCGGCTGTGACTGCAGTCGTGTACTGGACCATGTCGAAGCCTTCGGGGCTGTTTTCGGTACAAACCACCAGCGGTTTGGCCGAGACACCGACAGCGACACTGAGCAACGCAGCCGCGATGGCCGCACGTAGGGGAAGCATTTTCATCAAGAACCCTCTGCAATCAGTTAAAGGACAAAAGCCGAACGGCCAATTCGTCAATGAATCAGCCGTTCGGCAGCGGCATTACAGGATGTTGAACGGAACCGTGGTCACGAGACGGAACTCGTTGATGCTGCCGTCAGCCTGGTTTTCGCTGGCACGGTGAGCGGTGTAGGTGCCGCGGATCGTGGTGGCCTTGAGCGGGCCGCTCTGCACGGCGTAGGTTGCGCCGATGCCGTATTCATAGTGGTGTTCGCCATCCTGGGACTGGATGCCGTCGTAACCCTTGCCGGCCACGCCGCCGTTGCCGGTGTAGTGAGTACCGTCGATACCCCAGCCGCGAGCCTGGTAGATGTTGAACTTCAGGCCCGGCACGCCGTATTCGGCCATGTTCAGACCGTAGGCAACCTGGAACGATTTTTCGTTCGGGCCGTTGAAGTCCGACAGCAGGGAGTTGGCCAGGTAGATGCCGTTGGTTTCGTGCAGGTAGTCGAAGTACTCGTTACCGTTCACTTCCTGGTACGAGAAGGTCAGGGTGTGGGCCTGGTGGGTCAGACCGAACGACAGCGAGTAGGTGTCGTTGTCGATATCGCCGATCAGGGCTTTACCGGTTTCCTTGGTTTTGTAGTAGTTCAGGCCGGTGGTCAGGCTCAGTACCTGGCTGTCGCCCAGTACGTGAGAGGCGCCGAAGTAGTACTGGTTCCAGATGTCTTCAGCCTGGGTCGCCCAGAGGCTGGTGGTCAGGCTGGCGAGCGGGTTGTAAGTGATACCGCCGGTGTAGATGTGGTCGGATTCGACGATGCCGTTGGCGTATTCGGTGCGGAATTTGCGCAGGCTTTCTTCGGTACGCGGAGAGTTGCGGTCGAAGGTGGCCAGGTCGAAGGCCAGGTTGTTCAGTTCTTCGCTGTGGATGGCCACGCCCTGGAAGCTCGAAGGCAGTGCACGGTTACCGATCACGTCGACCATCGGGCTGCTGAAGTTCATGCGGCCGGCGGTCAGGGTGCTGTTGGAGACACGGGCCTTGACGTTGGCCAGGCCCAGTTTGCTCCACTGGCCTTGAGCGTCGCCGCCTTCCTTGGTCAGGGTACGGTTGTTGCCCGCGCCTGGACGAGAGCCCGGTGCGCCACCGTTGTTGGACGCCAGGTCTTTGCGGTCCCGGTCCAGGGCAACGGCGTTGTAGGCGGCGACTTCAGTGCTGAAACCGACAGTGCCTTCGGTGAAGCCCGAGTTGTACTTGAGGATGGTGCCCTGGACCCAGTTGATCCGGCGATCGGTCGGGGTCGAAACGCCGTCCTTCTTGTAGGCGAACTTGGCGCCGCGTTGCAGTTGTTCGTTGGCGTACCAGTTACGCGTGGTGCCGGTGATCGACTGGCCTTCGACAAAGCCGGTGGCTTCACTTTGGGCGCTTTTCTCGTTCACGGTAACCGGGGTGAAGGCCTGGCTTTGGGTTTCTGCGTAAGCCGTGGCGGTTACGCTGCTTATGGCCAAGGCCAATAACGCGGTGCTGCTCAGTTTCATGGGTAAAGCTCCTTACTTTCTATTTTTATGCCGGTCTTTTTTTGTGATCCGGCTATTGGTTTAGAACTCATTCACGGCATCGCAAACGTTTGCTGTCGGCCAAATTGGCAAAAGACGGCAAAGCGTCTGCGTGAGGGCGGAAAATCTGCCCCCCGGCATTTCTGGCTAATCGGTTATTTTTCTATGCTGACACCCGAGAAAACGTTGCGACCGAACGGGCTCACTTTGAACCCTTCGATTTTGGCGCTCAGCGGCTGGTTGACCGTTGAGTGGGCGACTGGCGTGATCGGCACTTGCTGCTTGAGCAACTGCTGCGCCTGTTTGTAGAGCAGGGTGCGCTGGTCGCGATCGGTGACGACCTTGGCCTGCTTGATCAGCTTGTCGTAGGCCGGATCACACCACATCGAGTAGTTGTTACCGCCAATGGCGTCGCAACTGTAGAGCGTGCCCAGCCAGTTGTCCGGATCACCATTGTCACCGGTCCAGCCGATCAGGCTGATGTCGTGTTCGCCGTTCTTGGTGCGCTTGATGTACTCGCCCCACTCATAGCTGACGATCTTGACCTTGAGGCCGATCTTCGCCCAGTCAGCCTGGAGCATTTCGGCCATCAACTTGGCGTTGGGGTTGTACGGACGCTGGACCGGCATGGCCCAGAGGGTGATTTCAGTGCCCTCCTTGACGCCGGCAGCCTTGAGCAGCTCCTTGGCTTTTTCCGGGTTGTAGGCGGCGTCCTTGATCGTGTCGTCGTAGGACCATTGGGTCGGCGGCATGGCGTTGACCGCCAGTTGTCCCGCACCCTGATAAACGGCATTGAGAATGCCTTGCTTGTTCACCGCCATGTCCAGCGCCTGGCGTACTTCGAGCTGGTCGAACGGTTTGTGGCGCACGTTGTAGGCGATGTAGCCGAGGTTGAAGCCAGGCTTCTCGATCAGTTGCAGGGCCGGGTCGTTCTTCAGCGCGGTCACATCGGCAGGGCGCGGGTGCAGGGTGATCTGGCACTCGCCGGCCTTGAGTTTCTGCACGCGCACCGAGGCGTCGGTGTTGATGGCGAAAATCAGGTTGTCGAGCTTGACCCGGCTCGGGTCCCAGTAGTGCTGGTTGCCGGTGTAACGGATGTTCGAGTCTTTCTGGTAGCTCTTGAACACGAACGGTCCGGTGCCGATCGGCTTCTGGTTGATGTCGCTCGGCTTGCCTTCGGCGAGCAGCTTGTCGGCGTATTCGGCCGAAAGGATCGCGGCGAAGCTCATGGCGATGTTCTGGATGAACGCGGCGTCCACGCTGTTGAGCGTCATGACCACGGTCAGCGGCCCGTTTTTTTCGACCTTGGCGATGTTCTTGTTCAGGCTCATGCCGTTGAAGTACGGAAACTCTGTCGGATATGCCTTACGGAAAGGCTGTTGCGGATCGAGCATGCGATTGAACGTGAACAGCACGTCATCGGCATTGAGATCGCGGGTCGGCGTGAAGTATTTGGTGGTATGAAACTTCACCCCTTCGCGCAGGTGAAAGGTATATTTGAGGCCGTCCTCGGAAATATCCCAGCTCGTGGCCAGGCCCGGTACGACGTTGGTTGCGCCTTTTTCAAACTCTGCCAACCGGTTGTACAGCGGTTCGGCGGCGTCGTTGTCGGTCGCAGTGGTGTACTGCGCCGTGTCGAAACCGGCGGGGCTGCCTTCGGAGCAGAACACCAGGCTGTTGTTGGCGGCCTGGCTGATGGAAGTGGCGGCCAACAGGCCGGTGCCCAGCAATGCGGATAAAACCAAGGTATGGCGCATAACGCTTCCTTTTCTCTCAAAGTGTTGTCAATGAGCCGCCGTCCCGTCTGCGGACGTAGAGGCATCATTGATTTCAAGCCATGCACGCAGCAGTAACCGATGACCCACGCATGCGCTGGTCGGATCCCGACGGTATGAGCCACGGGTCCGGCAGTAAATGCGTAAAGTCCTAAAGGCTCGTAGGAAATGGCGACGCGTCCTCCCCCGATGCTGTAGTCAGCTGCGGATTTGGATGTAGGCAAATTCCTGCTTGCTCGGTAGATAAAGCAACGGCGACGTCAGAAACGTCGCCGTTGCAATGTCTTACTTGCTGACGCTGACGCCGTAGAAGGAGTTCAAGCCAAATGGGCTGATCTTGAAATCCTGCACGTTGTCGCGCATGGGTTGGAACACCGTCGAGTGAGCGATAGGTGTCATAGGCACAGCATCTTTGAGCACGTGTTGCGCCTGCTTGTACAGTTCGGTGCGTTTGGCCTGATCGGTCGTACGCTTGGCTTCCTTGACGATGCCGTCGAACTTCTTGTCGCACCATTTGGAGAAGTTGTTGCCTTCCAGCGAGTCGCAGCCGAACAGCACGTTCAGCCAGTTGTCCGGATCACCATTGTCACCGCTCCAGCCAATCAGCATCGCCTGGTTCTCGCCACCTTTGGAGCGCTTGATGTACTCGCCCCACTCGTAGCTCTGGATCTTGACCTTGAGGCCGATCTTGGACCAGTCGGACTGCAGCATTTCTGCCATCAGTTTGGCGTTCGGGTTGTACGGACGCTGTACCGGCATCGCCCAGAGAACGATTTCGGTGCCATCTTTCACGCCGGCTTCCTTGAGCAGCTCCTTGGCTTTCTCAGGGTTGTACGGCGCATCCTTGATGGTGGTGTCGTAGG
Organism: Pseudomonas sp. P5_A2_2; assembly: GCF_054177685.1. Classification (NCBI taxonomy): domain Bacteria; kingdom Pseudomonadati; phylum Pseudomonadota; class Gammaproteobacteria; order Pseudomonadales; family Pseudomonadaceae; genus Pseudomonas; species Pseudomonas sp. P5_A2_2. The sequence goes on along the minus strand of NZ_JBGCUL010000004.1, from coordinate 50,248 downwards.
ACCATTGGGTCGGCGGCATGGCGTTGACCGCCAGTTGGCCGGCGCCCTGGTACACGGAGTCGATGATCTGTTGCTTGTTGACCGCCATGTCCAGCGCCTGGCGCACCTTCAGCTCGGCCAGCGGGTTCGCATCGGTTTGTCCCTTGACCTTGGGCATCACGTTGTAGGCGATGTAACCGAGGTTGAAGCCAGCCTGGTCAGGCACCTTCAGGGTCTTGTCTTCCTTCAGCGCTTTCAGGTCGGCCGGACGAGGGAACAGGGTGACCTGGCACTCGTTCTTCTTCAGCTTCTGAATACGCACCGACGGGTCGGTAGTGATGGCGAAGATCAGGTTGTCGATCTTCACGTCGTCAGGCTTCCAGTAGTCCTTGTTCCCGGTGTAGCGGATGTTGGAGTCTTTCTGGTAGCTCTTGAACACGAACGGGCCGGTGCCGACCGGCTTCTGGTTGATGTCGGCGGCCTTGCCTTCCTTGAGCAGCTGGGCGGCGTACTCGGCGGACTGCACGGAAGCGAAGCTCATGGCCATGTTCTGGATGAACGCGGCATCAACTTCTTTCAGAGTGAACTTGACCGTGTGGTCATCGACTTTATCGATCTTGGTGATGTTGGTATCCATCCCCATGTCGGTGAAGTACGGGAATTCGGTCGGGTACGCTTTGCGGAACGGGTCATCCTTGTTAATCATGCGATTAAAGGTGAACAGCACGTCGTCGGCGTTGAACTCACGAGTCGGCTTGAAATACGGGGTAGTGTGGAACTTGACGCCTTCACGCAGGTGGAAGGTGTAGGTCAGGCCGTCATCGGAGACGTCCCAACTGGTTGCCAGACCAGGAGTAACGGCGGTGCCGCCGCGCTCGAACTGGGTGAGGCGGTTGAACATGGTTTCTGCAGAGGCGTCGAAGTCGGTTCCGGTGGTGTATTGACCTGGATCGAAACCGGCCGGGCTCCCTTCGGAGCAGAACACCAGGTTAGTCGCTGCTTGGGCGAACGGTGCGCTGGCTAGCAAGCTTGCGCCAACTAAGAACGGAATGACCGCGTGTTTAAGCATGGTGGCCTCATGATTTGTTGTCATTTTTGGAATTTGAGGACGACCTCGTGAGTCGTGCCTGCGGATACTTATGCAGGGGCCATACCCAATGCAAGATCCAGAGTGACTACAAGCCTGAAACGGTGGTACGAACGTACCTTAATGTCGCATTTGTATAAATCCTGCCGCATTTAACCGTTTGCGCGGCATTTTTACGGTGCAAACGACGCACTTTCACGGTGCGTCCTGAGCGCAGGGTGCTCCCGATCAGGGCGGGGTGTTACTTATTCATACCCCGTTTTGTGGGGTGGGTATGGCGTGAATAAGAGTGGTTATTGTTGCACCGATAGTGGCCAGTCAATCTCAGTTGCACCCGGTGCAACTGCCGGCTTTTCCCGGTGGACTCTCCAGTTATAGCTCATGCCTGAAAACAGTCCCCTCCAAAAAAAATAAAAAAACGGCGATCATGTGAGTGAWCGCCGTTTTTTTTTTAAAAAGGCTATCGATTCAAGGCATCAGCACTTCAATCGATCCATCGGCGGTCATGCTGACCTGGCTGGTGCCGGCTTCAACATCTGGCGTCACCGGTGCGGCGTCCATGGCGGCGGCTTTCATCATCATCGGCGCGCGCAGGTAAGGCTGTGGATAACCGTTGCTGTTGAGGTTCAGGTTGACGATTTTGTAGCTCTTGCCGCCCAGAGCATCAGTCGCAAGCTGGGCGCGGGCCTTGAAGGCGGTCACGGCGTCCTTGAGCAGGGCGTCTTCGCTGGCTTTGCGGGTCGGGGTGGCGATGGCGAAGTCCATGCCGCCCATTTTGAGGTCGGTGAGCAGCTCGCCGGTCAGCTTCGACAGCGCGGCGAAGTCCGAGCTTTCCAGGCGCAATTCGGCGCGCTCGCGCCAGCCGGTGATTTTCTGGCCCTTGGTATCGTAGATCGGGTAGCTGTTGCGACTGCCCTGACGCAGGGTGATGTCCTTGACTTTCTTGGCCTGGGCCAGCGCCTTGTTCATTACAGTGCTGACGTCGGCGGCGAGTTTGGCCGGGTCGCTGTTCTGTTCTTCGGTGTAGAGGGTCACGATCATCAAGTCGCGGGCCACTTCCTGACTGACTTCGGCGCGCAGGGAAATCTGGTTGTAATGCAGCTCGTCGGCGGCCAGGGCCGGGAGGCTGGCGACGGTGCCAACACTCAGGGCGAGGAGGGCGGCGCTGCGGCGGAATGTGTGCATGAAGGCTCCTTGGAAGGTGCGCAGGGGTATGGTCCGGGCCTGCGTGAAACCATCAGACTCTAGCTTTTATGCTCCGGTTCGCACAGTTACAACTTCTATACAGATGGGTCGTTAGGGGCCGCTTCGCGGCCAATCGCGAGCAAGCTCGCTCCCACAGGAGTGCGCATTCCAAATGTGGGAGCGAGCTTGGTCCGGGCGGCGTTCCGACGATGGCGGCCTTACAGGCGCAGCGGATCTTCCGGTCCTGTGGCCGTTTGCCGCACTTTTGCCTGTCAGCCCCCGTGCTTGGTTATACTCCCTGCGATCCGCCTGGAGCGCTCATCAGGAGAGCTCATGCTCGCCCCCGTTCAAATCACTTCCGCCACTCGCCAGAATCTCTGGCGGCTGACGTTCATCCGCACCTTGGTGCTGGCCGCACAGGCCGGTTCCGTGGGCCTGGCCTACTGGCTCGAATTGCTGCCACTGCCCTGGTTTCAATTGGCCGCGACCCTCGGTTGTTCGATGCTGTTGTGCGTGTTCACGGCGATTCGCCTGCGTACCTCGTGGCCGGTGACCGAGCTCGAATACGCCGTACAACTGGCCTGTGACCTGTTTATCCACAGCGCCTTGCTGTATTTCTCCGGTGGCTCGACCAACCCCTTCGTCTCCTATTACCTGGTGCCGTTGACCATTGCCGCGGTGACGTTGCCATGGCGTTACTCGGTGATCCTGTCGGGTATCGCGCTGACGATGTACACGCTGTTGCTGGCACAGTTCTACCCACTGCAAACCTTCCCGATCGCTCGGGAAAACCTGCAGGTGTACGGGATGTGGTTGAGCTTCGCCCTCGCCGCCGCGGTGATCACGTTCTTCGCCGCGCGCATGGCCGAAGAGCTGCGCCGTCAGGAAGAGCTGCGCGCCATTCGTCGCGAAGAAGGCCTGCGCGATCAGCAACTGCTGGCCGTCGCCACCCAGGCCGCCGGCGCGGCCCATGAACTGGGCACGCCGCTGGCGACCATGAGTGTGCTACTCAAGGAAATGCGTCAGGACCACCATGACCCGATGTTGCAGGATGACCTGAGCGTGCTGCAGGATCAGGTCAAGTTGTGTAAAGAGACCCTGCAGCATCTGGTGCGCGCCGCCGAGGCCAATCGCCGGTTGGCGGTGGAGATCCAGGACGTCACCGATTGGCTTGATGAAGCCCTCAATCGCTGGCACCTGATGCGCCCGGAAGCCAGTTATCGCTTCCAGCGCCTCGGCCAGGGCCCGGTACCGCGCATGGCGCCGCCGCCGGACTTGACCCAGGCCTTGCTGAATCTGTTGAACAACGCCGCCGATGCCTGCCCCGAAGGGCTGCAAGTGACGCTGGACTGGGATTGGGAAAACCTCACCATCAGCATTCGTGATCATGGCGCCGGTGTGCCGCTGGCCATCGCCGAGCAAATCGGCAAACCGTTTTTTACCACCAAGGGCAAAGGCTTCGGCCTGGGCCTGTTTTTGAGCAAGGCCAGCGTGACACGCGCCGGCGGCTCAGTGAAACTCTACAGTCATGAGGAAGGCGGTACGCTCACCGAGCTGCGCCTGCCCCGTGTCGCCCGAGGAGACGAACATGAGTGAAGAGATCCAAGTCGAAGGCGAAGAACTGCCGCATTTGTTGTTGGTCGATGACGACGCCACATTCACCCGTGTCATGGCCCGCGCCATGGCCCGCCGCGGTTTTCGCGTCAGCACTGCCAGTTCCGCCGAAGAAGGCCTGGAACTGGCCAAGGCCGATCTGCCGGATTACGCCGCCCTGGACTTGAAAATGGACGGCGATTCCGGCCTGGTGCTGCTGCCCAAGTTGCTGGAAATGGACCCGGAAATGCGCGTGGTGATTCTCACTGGTTATTCGAGCATTGCCACCGCTGTCGAGGCGATCAAGCGCGGTGCCTGCAATTACCTGTGCAAACCGGCGGACGCCGACGACGTGCTGGCGGCGCTGCTGTCCGAACACGCCGACCTCGACAGCCTGGTGCCGGAAAACCCGATGTCCGTGGACCGCCTGCAGTGGGAGCACATCCAGCGCGTGCTGACCGAGCACGAAGGCAACATCTCGGCCACCGCCCGTGCCTTGGGCATGCACCGCCGCACTCTGCAGCGCAAACTGCAGAAGCGCCCCGTTCGTCGCTGAACCTGCGCTGAACGAATGCAGGCCGTATCTCACGATAAACCGAACCGATCATCTATGATCGGTTCGTTTGTGTTCTTTTCTCTATCGAGCCTTATCCATGAATCAGAACGCTGAGTATTCCGCGGTCAACGACGCCGTGCGCGGGCAGTTTTTTCGCAAAGTGTGGGCGATGATCACGCCTTACTGGCGCAGTGAAGAGAAGGTCAAGGCCTGGACACTGCTGATCGCGGTGATTGCATTGTCGCTGATCAGCGTGGGGATCTCGGTGTGGTTCAACACCTGGTACAAGGATTTCTATAACGCCCTGCAAAAGAAGGACGAGGCGGCGTTCTGGCAACTGATCCTGTACTTCTGCGCGATTGCGGCGGTGGCGATCGTCGGCGCGGTATACCGGCTCTACCTGACCCAGATGCTGACGATTCGCTGGCGGGCATGGCTTACGGAAAAGCACTTTGCGCGCTGGCTCGCCGACAAGAATTACKACCAGCTGGAGCAGGGCGGTTACACCGATAACCCGGACCAGCGGATTTCCGAAGACCTCAACAACTTCACCTCCAACACCCTTGAGTTGGGGATCGGGTTGCTGCGCAATATCGTCAGCCTGGTGTCGTTCTCGATCATTCTATGGGGCGTGTCGGGCAGCATTGAAGTATTCGGCATCACCATTCCCGGCTACATGTTCTGGTGCGTCCTGGTTTACGCCGTGGTGGGCAGTTGGCTGACGCATTTGATCGGTCGTCGCCTGATCGGCCTGAACAACCAACAACAACGCTTCGAAGCCGATCTGCGTTTCTCCATGGTGCGGATTCGCGAGAATGCCGAAAGCATCGCGTTGTACAACGGCGAGCCGAACGAAAATCGTCGGTTGAGCGGCCGCTTCGGGATGGTCTGGCATAACTTCTGGGACATCATGAAGGTGTCCAAGCGCCTGACGTTCTTCACCGCCGGTTACAGCCAGGCCGCCATCATCTTCCCCTTCATGGTTGCCGCGCCGCGTTACCTCTCCGGAAAGATCGAACTGGGCGAGCTGATGCAAATCAGCTCGGCATTCGGCAATGTGCAGGAGAGTTTCAGCTGGTTCATCAGTGCGTACCAGAGCCTCGCTTCCTGGCGCGCCACCTGCGATCGTCTGCTGAGCTTCCACCAGGCCATGCGTGACAACGAAGAGCGTGCGCCGGCCATCGACGTACAGAATTCGGGCTCGGTGCTGAAGGTGCACAACCTCGGCCTCGACCTGGCTGAAGGTCGTCACCTGCTGACCAACGCCGACATGACCGTGGAGGAGGGCGACCGTGTGATGCTCAGCGGTCGTTCCGGCAGCGGCAAGTCGACCCTGCTGCGGGCGATGGGCCATCTGTGGCCGGCCGGCCACGGCAGTATTCGCCTGCCAGCGGCGCGTTACCTGTTCCTGCCGCAAAAACCGTATTTGCCGATTGGCACCCTGCGCGATGTTCTCAGTTATCCACAGGCTGGCGATATCTATCCGAACGAACGCTACGTGCAGGTCCTGGAAACCTGTCGCTTGCCGCACCTGATTGCCCGTCTCGACGAAGCCAACCACTGGCAGCGCATGTTGTCGCCGGGTGAGCAGCAGCGCCTGGCCTTTGCCCGTGCGCTGCTTTATGCACCGCAATGGCTGTACATGGACGAAGCGACCTCGGCGATGGACGAAGAGGACGAGGCCACGCTGTATCAGGCGCTGATCGACGAGTTGCCGGGGCTGAGCATTGTCAGCGTCGGCCATCGCAGCAGCTTGAAGCGCTTCCACCCACGGCACGTTCGTATCGAGAATGGCCATTTGGTGGACCAGGCCGTGACCGCATAAACACCACTTACCCTGTGGGAGCGAGCTTGCTCGCGATGGCTGACTGACATTCAACGACGATGTTGCCTGACAGATTGTCATCGCGAGCAAGCTCGCTCCCACAGGGGGCAGTGCTCATCTTGACGGTGATCGTACAACTGCGTTGCGCTATGATGTGCTTTCAGCAGCCGAACTTTTCGAGACAGATGTTCACCATGGAAAACCTGAACGACGCACCACGCCTCCCACGCAAGCGCCGCAGCCTCGCTCAGGAACTGGTGACGGTGCTGTCCGAGCAGATCCGCGACGGTCATCTCAAGCGTGGCGACAAGTTGCCTACCGAGTCGGCCATCATGGATGCCCATGGCGTCAGCCGCACCGTGGTGCGCGAAGCGATTTCCCGTTTGCAGGCGGCAGGGCAGGTGGAAACCCGCCACGGTATCGGCACCTTCGTGCTCGACACGCCGAGCCCGAGCGGTTTCCGTATCGATCCGGCGACCGTGGTGACCTTGCGCGATGTGCTGGCGATCCTGGAACTGCGCATCAGCCTGGAAGTGGAGTCCGCCGGGCTGGCAGCGCAACGTCGCAATCCGGAACAACTGGCCAACATGCGCGCCGCCCTCGATGCGTTGAACGAAAGCGCCGCTCATGCCAGTGATGCCGTGGCGTCGGACTTCGCCTTCCACCTCGAAATCGCGCTGTCCACCGGCAACCGCTACTTCACCGACATCATGACCCACCTGGGCACCAGCATCATTCCACGTACACGGTTGAACTCCGCGCGCCTGGCCCATGACGACCAGCAGCACTACATGAGTCGCCTGAGCCGTGAGCACGAGGAAATCTACGACGCCATTGCCCGTCAGGATTCCGATGCGGCGCGGGCCGCCATGCGTTTGCACCTGACCAACAGCCGTGAGCGGTTGCGTCATGCCCATGAAGAGGCTGAGGCGCAGCGGGGGTAAGTAATCTGCCCTTGTCCTCCATCGTCTGAACTACCGCTATCGCGAGCAGGCTCGCTCCTACAGTGGATCTCGCAACACTGAAGATCACTGTAGGAGCGAGCCTGCTCGCGATAGGGCCGTAAGCCATAAAACAAATCCAGCAGCTTTCCCCTATCTTCCGACAACGTATCTCTCAAACGACCGTTTATCACGGTGCTCGCAACTGTCCTTCCTCCGCTGAAACCCGCTAAAACTCAGGCAGACAGCCTTTCTTGTCGAACAATTTTCACCCCCAGCGATGAAATGCAGTTGACGGTTGTATTTTAAGTTGTACGATGACCTACAACTTCAGCGCGGGCTGAACGGTTTTCTCACATAACGTCGCTATCCAGGGTGTTCGAATAATGAATCCACAAGAACTGAAGTCCATCCTCTCTGCCGGTCTGCTGTCCTTCCCGGTCACCGATTTCAATGCTCAGGGCGACTTCAATCGCGCGGGTTACATCAAGCGTCTCGAATGGCTGGCCCCATACGGCGCCTCGGCTTTGTTCGCCGCGGGCGGCACCGGTGAGTTCTTCTCTCTGGCGGCCAGCGAATATTCGGAAATCATCAAGACCGCCGTCGACACTTGCGCCACCAGCGTGCCGATCCTGGCCGGCGTGGGCGGTTCGACCCGTCAAGCCATCGAATACGCTCAGGAAGCCGAGCGCCTGGGCGCCAAAGGCCTGTTGCTGCTGCCGCACTACCTGACCGAAGCCAGCCAGGACGGCGTTGCCGCCCACGTCGAAGCCGTGTGCAAATCGGTCAACATCGGCGTGGTGGTCTACAACCGTAACGTCTGCCGCCTGACCGCGCCGCTGCTGGAACGTCTGGCCGAGCGCTGCCCGAACCTGATCGGTTACAAGGATGGCCTGGGTGATATCGAGTTGATGGTGTCGATCCGTCGCCGCCTCGGTGATCGCTTCAGCTATCTGGGTGGCTTGCCGACCGCCGAAGTCTACGCCGCGGCCTACAAGGCCCTGGGCGTACCGGTCTACTCCTCGGCGGTGTTCAACTTCATCCCGAAAACCGCGATGGACTTCTACCACGCGATCGCTCGCGAAGATCACGCCACCGTCGGCAAGATCATCGACGACTTCTTCCTGCCGTACCTGGACATCCGTAACCGCAAGGCCGGTTATGCCGTGAGCATCGTCAAGGCCGGGGCAAAAATTGCCGGCTACGACGCAGGTCCTGTGCGCGCGCCGCTGACCGATCTGACCGGTGAAGAGTACGAAATGCTCGCCGCGCTGATCGACAAGCAGGGCGCGCAGTAACACCCGATAAAACCAGGGCCGCTGAGCAATCGGCGGCTTTTTGCGTTAGGACTTCTTGTAAAAGGGGCAAGCCGTGGCTGATTCAAAGCGTTTCGATAACTACATCAACGGCGAATGGGTTGCCGGTGGCGACTATTCGACCAACATCAACCCGTCCGAACTGACCGACGCCATCGGCGACTACGCCAAGGCTGATCTGGCTCAGGTCCACGCCGCCATCGACGCCGCCCGTGCCGCGTTTGCGGCCTGGTCCACTTCCGGCATTCAGGCGCGACATGATTCCCTGGACAAAGTCGGTACTGAAATCCTCGCCCGTCGTGAAGAGCTCGGCACCCTGCTGGCCCGGGAAGAGGGCAAGACCCTGCCTGAAGCCATCGGCGAAGTGACCCGCGCCGGCAACATCTTCAAATTCTTCGCCGGTGAATGCCTGCGCCTGTCCGGCGACTACTTGCCGTCGGTGCGTCCGGGCGTCAACGTTGAAGTCACTCGCGAAGCCCTGGGCGTGGTCGGTCTGATCACCCCATGGAACTTCCCGATTGCCATCCCTGCATGGAAAATCGCTCCGGCCCTGGCCTATGGCAACTGCGTCGTGCTCAAGCCGGCGGACCTGGTTCCGGGTTGCGCCTGGGCCCTGGCCGAAATCATCTCCCGCGCAGGCTTCCCGGCCGGTGTGTTCAACCTGGTGATGGGTAGCGGTCGCGTGGTCGGCGATGCGCTGGTCAACAGCCCGAAAGTCGATGGCATCAGCTTCACCGGTTCCGTGGGCGTGGGTCGTCAGATCGCCGTCAACTGCGTGTCGCGCCAGGCCAAGGTTCAGCTGGAAATGGGTGGCAAGAACCCGCAGATCATTCTTGACGACGCCGACCTCAAGCAAGCGGTCGAATTGTCAGTACAGAGCGCGTTCTACTCCACCGGCCAGCGTTGCACCGCTTCCAGCCGCTTTATTGTCACCGCTGGCATCCACGACCAGTTCGTCGAAGCCATGGCCGAGCGCATGAAGTCGATCAAGGTCGGCCATGCATTGAAGGCAGGCACCGACATCGGTCCGGTGGTCTCGCAAGCACAACTCGAACAGGACATGAGGTACATCGATATCGGCCAGTCCGAAGGTGCGCGCCTRGTCAGCGGCGGTGGTCTGGTGACGTGCGACACCGAGGGCTACTTCCTCGCGCCAACCCTGTTTGCCGACAGCACAGCTGCGATGCGCATCAGCCGTGAAGAGATCTTCGGCCCGGTGGCCAACATCGTCCGCGTCGCCGATTACGAAGCAGCCCTGGCCATGGCCAACGACACCGAGTTCGGGCTGTCGGCGGGCATCGCTACCACCTCGCTGAAGTACGCCAACCACTTCAAGCGCCACTCCCAGGCCGGGATGGTGATGGTCAACCTGCCGACCGCCGGTGTGGATTACCACGTTCCGTTCGGTGGACGTAAAGGTTCATCCTATGGATCACGTGAGCAAGGTCGCTATGCGCAAGAGTTTTACACGGTCGTGAAGACCAGCTACATCGGTTCGTAAACGCAACACCTGTAGGAGCGAGCCTGCTCGCGATGGTCTCGAGGTCGCGGCTGTACACCTGATGCCCCGCGTCATCGTTGACCACCATCGCGAGCAAGCTCGCTCCTACAGGGCACAAAAGATTCACCCGCGCATAAAAATAATCAGTGGGAGTACATCTACATGCAATCGACCCAAAAGCCGACTCACGTCCGCTATTTGATCCTGCTCATGCTGTTTCTGGTGACCACGATCAACTACGCCGACCGGGCTACCATCGCAATCGCCGGCTCCAGCCTGCAGAAAGACCTGGGCATCGACGCCGTTACCCTTGGCTACATCTTCTCCGCATTCGGTTGGGCCTACGTGGCCGGGCAAATCCCCGGTGGCTGGCTGCTGGACCGTTTCGGTTCGAAAAAAATCTACGCGTTGAGTATCTTCACCTGGTCACTGTTCACCGTGCTGCAGGGTTATGTCGGCGAGTTCGGCATGTCCACGGCAGTGGTTGCGCTGTTCATGCTGCGCTTCCTGGTAGGCCTGGCTGAAGCGCCATCCTTCCCCGGCAACGCACGTATCGTAGCGGCCTGGTTCCCGACCGCTGAGCGCGGCACTGCCTCGGCGATCTTCAACTCGGCGCAATACTTCGCCACGGTACTGTTCGCACCGCTGATGGGCTGGATCGTCTACAGCTTCGGCTGGCAGCACGTGTTTATCGTCATGGGCGTGATYGGCATCATCTTCTCCGGGATCTGGCTGAAGGTTATCCACAGCCCGCGTCAGCACCCGATGATCAATGATGCCGAGTTCAAGCACATCGCCGACAACGGCGGCATGGTCGACATGGACCAGGACAAGGGCAAAGGCAAGAAGACCGATGGTCCGAAGTGGGACTACATCCGGCAGTTGCTGACCAACCGCATGATGCTCGGCGTGTATCTTGGCCAGTACTGCATCAACGGCATCACTTACTTCTTCCTGACCTGGTTCCCGGTGTACCTGGTGCAGGAACGCGGCATGACCATTCTCAAGGCCGGTTTCATTGCGTCCTTGCCGGCGATCTGCGGCTTCATCGGTGGTGTATTGGGCGGGGTGATTTCCGATTACCTGCTGCGCAAAGGCCATTCCCTGACCTTCGCCCGCAAGGCGCCGATCATTGCCGGCCTGCTGGTTTCCAGCAGCATCGTGGCCTGCAACTACGTGGATGTTGAATGGATGGTGGTCGGCTTCATGGCCCTGGCGTTCTTCGGCAAAGGCGTGGGTGCACTGGGTTGGGCGGTGGTGTCCGACACCTCGCCGAAGCAGATCGCCGGCCTGAGCGGTGGCCTGTTCAACACATTCGGTAACCTCGCTTCCATCACCACCCCGATCGTCATTGGCTACATCATCAGTTCCACCGGTTCGTTCAAATGGGCACTGGTGTTCGTCGGTTGCAACGCACTGGTCGCGGTGTTCAGCTATCTGGTGATCGTGGGCCCGATCAAGCGTGTGGTGCTCAAAGAGCCACCAGCGAACGGTTCTCAAGCCCCTGGCAAATTGTCTCAAGCGCATTCCTGAGGAGCGGCGTCATGCAGTTGATTGAACATTCCGACTCGCCGCGCTACATCCGCCTGCACGAGCGGGATAACGTGGTCATCGTGGTCAATGATCAGGGCGTACCAGCCGGTACCGAATTTTCGGACGGCCTGGTCACCGTGGACTTCGTGCCGCAGAGTCACAAGGTCACCCTGGAGGACATTCCCGAAGGTGGCCAGGTGATTCGTTACGGCCAGACCATTGGCTATGCCTTGCAGCCGATTCCCCGCGGCAGTTGGGTCAAGGAAGATCAACTGCGCATGCCGACCGCGCCGCCGCTGGACAGCCTGCCGCTGTCCACCGATGTGCCGGCCGCGCAAGCACCGCTGGAAGGCTTCACCTTCGAGGGTTATCGCAACGCCGACGGCACCGTCGGCACGCGCAATATTCTCGGCATCACCACCACCGTGCAATGCGTGACCGGCGTGCTCGATCATGCGGTCAAACGCATCAAGGACGAGTTGCTGCCCAAGTACCCGCACGTCGATGACGTGGTGGCGCTGACCCACAGCTACGGCTGCGGCGTGGCCATCACCGCCACCGACGCTTACATCCCGATCCGCACCGTGCGCAACCTGGCGCGTAACCCGAACCTGGGCGGGGAAGCCCTGGTGATCAGCCTGGGCTGCGAGAAATTGCAAGCCGGGCAGGTGATGCACGACAACGACAGCTCGGTGGATCTCAGCGAGCCTTGGTTGTACCGCTTGCAGGATTCCAGCCACGGCTTCACCGAGATGATCGAGCAGATCATGGAACTGGCCGAGACGCGCTTGAAGAAGCTCGATCAGCGCCGTCGGGAAACCGTACCGGCGTCCGAGCTGATCCTCGGCATGCAGTGCGGCGGCAGTGATGCGTTCTCCGGTATCACCGCCAACCCGGCACTCGGTTATGCCTCGGACCTGTTGCTGCGGGCCGGCGCGACGGTGATGTTTTCCGAAGTCACCGAAGTGCGCGATGCCATTTACCTGCTGACCTCCCGCGCGGAAAACCAGGGCGTCGCCCAGGAACTGGTGCGGGAAATGGACTGGTACGACCGCTACCTGGCCAAGGGTGAAGCGGATCGTAGCGCCAACACCACGCCGGGCAACAAGAAGGGCGGGTTGTCGAACATTGTCGAGAAGTCCCTGGGCTCGATCGTCAAGTCCGGCAGCAGCGCGATCAATGGCGTGCTTGGCCCTGGCGAGCGTTTCAAGCGCAAAGGCCTGATCTTCTGCGCGACCCCGGCCAGCGACTTTGTCTGCGGGACGTTGCAGCTGGCGGCGGGGATGAACCTGCATGTATTCACCACCGGTCGTGGTACGCCTTACGGGTTGGCCATGGCCCCGGTCATCAAGGTCTCGACCCGGACCGAACTGGCGCAACGCTGGCCGGACCTGATCGACATCGACGCCGGGCGTATTGCCACCGGCCGCGTATCGATCGAGGAACTGGGCTGGGAGCTGTTCCACTACTACCTGGATGTGGCCAGCGGCAAGAAACAGACGTGGGCCGAGCAGCACAAACTGCATAACGACATCACCCTGTTCAACCCGGCGCCGATTACCTGATATCGCGTTATCGTTCATTGCTGGCAAGCCAGCTCCCACAGGGACTTTTGCGTTGCATAAAACGCATGAACACTGAGGATCCTGTGGGAGCGGGCTTGCCCGCGATGACGGTCTACCAGACGCCGATGTCCTTGGTGGCTTATCATTAGCCTCCTAACGACGCCCACCAAGGTTACCCCCGGCATGCTGGCAATTTTCCTCGAAACCCTGAACATCACCGCGCCGGTGTTTGCCATGCTGTTTCTGGGGGTGCTGCTCAAGCGCATCGATTGGATCAACGATAATTTCATCCACACCGCGTCGGCACTGGTGTTCAACGTCACCATGCCGGCGTTGCTGTTTCTGGGCATCCTGCATGCCGACCTGCACGCGGCATTGCAGCCGGCGCTGTTGATCTATTTCTCCGTGGCGACGCTGGTGTGTTTTGCCATTGCCTGGGGCTGGGCGATCTGGAAGTGTCCGCGGGAAGATCGCGGGATCTACACCCAGGGCGCCTTTCGCGGTAACAACGGGGTCATCGGCCTGGCGCTGGCGGCGAGCATGTACGGTGCTTACGGGATTTCCCTCGGGGCGATTCTCGCGGCGCTGGTGATCCTGTTTTACAACACGCTCTCGACCATTGTGCTGGCGGTCTACAGCCCGGTGATCAAGTCCGATCCGTGGAGTATCTGCAAAAGCGTTTTCAGCAATCCGCTGATCATCAGCGTGATTGCGGCCGCACCGTTCGCCTGGTTCAAGATCGGTTTGCCGGGATGGCTGGAGACCTCCGGCCAGTATCTGGCGCAAACCACGCTGCCGCTGGCGCTGATCTGCATTGGCGGCACGCTGTCCCTGGCGGCACTGCGCAAAAGCGGCAACATGGCGCTGAGTTCAAGCCTGATGAAGATGATCGGCCTGCCGGTGCTGGCGACGCTGGGGGCATGGCTGTGGGGCTTTCGTGGGGCGGAACTGGGGATTCTGTTTCTGTACTTCGGCAGCCCGACGGCAGCGGCCAGCTTTGTGATGGCCCGTGCCGCCGAAGGCAATCATGAATTGGCGGCAGCCATCATCGTGATCACCACGTTGATGGCTGCCGTGACCACGAATATCGGGATCTTTTTGTTGCAGTGGGGCGGCTGGATTTAGCGGCTGGCCACATCGGGCAAGGTTTTGCACATGGGCCCGGTCTCTGGAGGTGCTGCATTCGGGTAGCGATCAGGCGTGATCTGCACCGGTGTGGTGGTGACAAAACCATCGGCGAAGGTCGCCTCGACAAAGCTCGCTGCCCAGCCCTGCTCGGGCGTATCAATCTGTACCTGGGCGCTCAAAGGCGAGGAAGGGGTGATGTTTGTCGGCTCGTAGCGAATTGCGCAGGCATCGCGGAAGTCTCGCGCCATCGGATTCACCGCGGTCCACTGAGTGACCTGAACCGGCGCTTCGGTGAACTGCAGCGAAACCGTTTTGCCCGTTGCAAGTGTGGTTGCGTTGGTCGTGATGGTGGGTAGTGGGCGATCCTGCTGCCACCGGTTGACCACTGAAATCAGCGAATTCTCGACAAATTGCCTGATCCCGGTGTGACTGGCATTAGGGGCGACGCGCAAGCTCTTCGGTCCTGGCAACTGGTCAAAATAGAAGTCCGAGTTGTCGGGCGCGAAAAAATCATCGCTGCTGGCGTTCACGATATATTTCGGGATCGACAATCGCTCTGCGTAGGCACTGTCCAGGTAGGTCATCGGATCTTCGATTTTCATCAGTTTTTTGAAGTTTTCACTGTGTCGCTGACTCAGAACGCCTTCGCCATGATAGTCATAGAAGGCCAGCGGCCAGTTTTTTCCAAAGGTTTGATAGGTATGCTCGAGTACTTTGTCTGTACCGAGACCATCAATGACAAACGGCACGACGGCATTGATTCGCTCATCGGCAATTGCCGAAAGCCAGGCTGCCCAGGCGCGTTTCGATGCCCCGGTGGCAATGAATTGGTCAACTTGCCATGGCCCAAGTTCCTTCTGGGCGAGATCCATGGTCTTGACCAGCGATGCCATCATCGGAACATGCACCGACATGTATGGGCGCGCTTCGGGATTGTTCAGAAACAGCTTCCAACTATGGGCAACACTTGAATCTTCTGTACGGGCGCGACCGTCATCGGCATACGTCAAATATTGGTTGGGGATGTTGCTGAGCGAAATGACAATGGTGCCGGTTTTGCGCGCAACTTCCAGTGCCATGGCTTGAGTGAAGTCTGTGGGGTCAGATGCCGCTTTTTTGCCGGCGGGGATGTTGGTTCCGTTATTCGCGACTAACACTGCCTGTCCGCGAGCGGCATTGTGGGGGATATAGATATCCACGTCATGTTTCCATTGTTCCGGGCTGACCAGTCCATCAGGTGACCAGCGCTGGGAGGAGAGCTCAAAGCTGCGCTTTTCGACACCTGGAAAGGTTTCGGTGCCTTTTGCAACGTAGAGTAATGGCTTGGAGGCTTCCTCTTTTTTGTAGCAGTTCAATACTTCACTGAAGTTGTAAGGGCTGCCCAGGCAGGCATTCGCGGAAGTTTCGGCTTGTACGGTAAGACTTGCAAGTGCAAGAGAAATGCAGGTGCTCGAAAGAATGACACAAAGACTGGATCGCATGGATTGGCTCTCGCTTGTTTCAAATTATATTTTATTTATTTTTTTGCGGGGATATCTGCGGTCGGAAAAGTTTGTCTTTGTGGTGTTGATATTGAAAGTGTTTTTTAATGGGTATTGTTTGTCGGGATATTTGTATTTGGAAGTTGCAAGTATAAATGTAAGTTCAATGATTTTTACTGGTTGTGCAGATTCAACGGAGAAACAAAAGTCTCTCCGTTGAATGAATGTTTTTGCGTTATTGAGGCTGCTGGTATTGCTCGATCACTTCCTGCGCCGCCCGAAACGCATCGATCGCCGCCGGCACGCCGGCATACACCGCGCAATGCAGCAGCGCCTCGCGAATTTCTTCCACGGTGCAGCCGTTGTTCAGCGCGCCGCGCACGTGACCTTTCAACTCCTGCGGGCATTTGAGCGCTGTCAGGGCGGCAAGGGTGATCAGGCTGCGGGTTTTCAATGGCAGACCTTCACGGTTCCAGACTGCGCCCCAGGCATGTTCATTGACGAAATCCTGCAACGGCTGGGTGAACTCGGTGGCGTTGCCCAGTGCGCGGTCGACGAAGGCGTCACCCATCACTTGGCGGCGAACTTCAACGCCGGGTTTTTTATTCTCGGTCATGGGACTTCCCTCTTATGGTGTTGGCGACGCCATGCGCGTAGCGACGTGAACAGTAAAAACGCCACCAACGCCGGCAGGACGAAAAGCAGCATCAAGTGTTCCAGCTTGCCGGCCAGTGGCATGCCGGTGGTGAACGACACCACGTGCAGTCCATAGGCCAGGTACAAACCCAGAAACAGCAGGCCTTCGGCGCGGGTCACCCGGTAGCCGGAGTAAAACACCGGCAGGCATAGCGCCGCGACGCCGAGCATCACCGGCAGGTCGAAATCCAGGGCGTTGGGCGACACCGACAGCGGCGACGGCGCCACCAGTGCGGTAATGCCGAGCACGCCCAAGAGGTTGAACAGGTTGCTGCCAATCACGTTGCCCACGGCAATCTCGCGCTCGCCGCGCATTGCGGCGATCAACGAAGTGGCGAGCTCAGGCAGTGACGTGCTGACAGCGACGATGGTCAGGCCGATGATCCGCTCCGACAACCCAAAATCGGTGGCGACCGCAACCGCTGCACCCAGCAACAAGTGCCCGGCGTACACCAGCATCGCCAGTCCGGCGACGATCATCAGCAAGCTGCTCAGCCATGGCGCTTGCGGGTGGTGGTCATGGCTTGATACCGGCCGTGCCGAGTGTCGCGACTGGCGCAGCAACAAGCCCAGGTAAATCGCCAGAGCGGCAAGCAATATCACGCCGTCGGCCCGGGTCAGTTCTTCATTCCAGGCGAGTAGGAAAACCAACAGGCTGGCACCGATCATCAACGGAATATCCAGACGCACCAGTTGTCGGGAAACCCTCAACGGAATGATCAGCGCGGACAATCCGAGGGTGACAAGGATGTTGAAAATGCTGCTGCCGATCACACTGCCGACCGCGATGTCGGCGTTGTGCGCCAGGGTGGCTTGCAGGCTGACCGCCATCTGCGGGGCGCTGCTGCCGAGGGCGACGATGGTCAGGCCGATGATCAGCGGGCGTATGTGCAACCGTGCGGCAATGCGTACGGCGGCGCGCACCATCAATTCGGCGCCGACAATCAGCAGGAGCAATCCGCTGAGCAATTCGATCACGCTGATCAGGGGTAAATCGGCTAATCCGAAAATGGTCGGGGCTCCATCGGTCAGTCGTCGAGGGCTTGTACGCGAACCCGTGCGGTGCCGCTTTTGAGCATGCCCAAACGTTCGGCGGCTTCATGGGACAGGTCGATCAGGCGTCCACGGCTGTACGGGCCGCGATCATTGATGCGGACCACGCAGGACTTGTCGTTGTTCAGATTGGTGATCTTCACCCGCGTGCCAAAAGGCAACTGACGATGGGCGGCGGTCATGGAATTCTTGTTGAAACGTTCGCCGCTGGCGGTACGTTTGCCTTGGTGTTTGGCGCCGTAATACGAAGCCACGCCGGTTTTGTCGTAGCCGTGTGGATCGACAGTGTCGGTGCTGGCGCAACCGGCCAGGAGCGAGAGGAGGGCGCAAAGTCCAAGTAGACGCTTCATTTGAAAGCTTCCGAAAACAAATGTGGGAGCGACGGTGCGGCGGTCCGACTTGGTCGCGATTGACATTCTGACAGTCAACTCATCGTTGAGTGCCGGACCGCAACCGCGAGCAGGTCGAATCGTCGCACCGTCGCTCCCGCAGGGAATGGAGCCAGATTTTAGAGCTGGCTCCATCCTCATCAGCCTTCGAGCTTACTTTTCAGCAGTTCGTTGACCTGTTGCGGGTTGGCCTTGCCTTTGGAGGCTTTCATGGCCTGACCGACGAAGAAGCCGAACATTTTGCCGCGCTTGGCTTCGTCTGCCGCACGGTATTGCTCGACCTGCTCGGCGTTGGCCGCGAGCATTTCGTCCAGTACCGCCGAGATGGCGCCGGTGTCGGTCACTTGCTTGAGGCCGCGCTTGTCGATGATCTCGTCCGCGCTGCCTTCGCCGTTGGCCATCGCTTCGAACACCACCTTGGCGATCTTGCCGGAGATGGTGTTGTCCTTGATGCGCAACAGCATGCCACCCAGAAGCTCGGCGGAAACCGGCGACTCTTCGATGTCCAGGCCTTGCTTGTTGAGCAGGCTACCCAACTCGACCATCACCCAGTTCGCCGCCAGTTTGGCATCGCCGCCAATGCTCGCGACTTTTTCGAAGTAGTCGGCTTGCTCACGGCTGGTGGCCAGGACGCTGGCATCGTAGACCGACAGGCCGAATTGCTCCTGGAAGCGCTCGCGTTTCTGCGGTGGCAATTCCGGCAGGGTGGCGCGCACGTCGTCAAGGAACGAGTTCTCGATGACTACCGGCAGCAGGTCCGGATCGGGGAAGTAACGGTAGTCGTTGGCTTCCTCTTTGCTGCGCATCGGACGGGTTTCGTCCTTGTTCGGATCGTACAGGCGGGTCTGCTGGATCACTTTTCCGCCGTCTTCGATCAGCTCGATCTGACGCTGGATCTCGGAGTTGATCGCCTTCTCGATGAAACGGAACGAGTTGACGTTCTTGATCTCGCAGCGGGTGCCGAATTCGACCTGGCCTTTCGGACGGATCGACACGTTGCAGTCGCAACGCAGCGAACCTTCGGCCATGTTGCCGTCGCAGATACCCAGGTAGCGCACCAGCGCGTGGATCGCCTTGACGTAAGCCACGGCTTCCTTGGCGCTGCGCATGTCCGGCTCGGAGACGATTTCCAGCAACGGCGTGCCGGCACGGTTCAGGTCGATGCCGCTGGCGCCGCTGAATTCTTCGTGCAGGCTCTTGCCGGCGTCTTCTTCCAGATGCGCGCGGGTGATGCCGACGCGTTTGACCGTGCCGTCTTCGAGGGCGATGTCCAGGTGGCCCTTGCCGACGATCGGCAATTCCATCTGGCTGATCTGATAGCCCTTCGGCAGATCCGGGTAGAAATAGTTTTTACGGGCGAACACGTTGTGCTGGCCGATCTCGGCGTCAATCGCCAGACCGAACATCACCGCCATGCGCACCGCTTCCTGGTTCAGCACCGGCAATACGCCAGGCATGCCCAGGTCGATCAGGCTGGCCTGGGTGTTCGGCTCGGAACCGAAAGTAGTTGAACTACCGGAAAAGATTTTCGACCGGGTGGTGAGCTGGGTGTGAATCTCCAGCCCGATCACGACTTCCCATTGCATGTGTGTCTCCTCAGAAGCCTTTGCTGGGGATTTTGAAACGTCGCGAGCGAAGGTAAGGCAAGGCGAAAACTGGCGAGTAAGCGGAGTTGACTTTAGTCAATGAGCATTACGAGCCAGTTTTCAACGCAGCATTACCGAGCGCAGCAGTTTCAAAACCCCTGCGGGGTGCGGGTGTGCCAGTCAGTGTGTAACTGATACTGGTGGGCAACGTTCAACAGGCGGCCTTCCTGGAAATACGGGGCGAGCAACTGCACGCCGACCGGCAGGCCATCGACAAAACCTGCAGGCATGGACAAGCCCGGCAGACCGGCGAGGTTGGCGGTGATGGTGTAGACGTCTTCCAGGTACGCAGCGACCGGGTCGCTGTTTTTGGCGCCGAGCTTCCAGGCCGGGTTCGGCGTGGTTGGGCCGAGGATGATGTCGACCTCATTGAAGGCCGCCATGAAGTCGTTCTTGATCAAGCGACGAATCTTCTGCGCCTTGAGGTAGTAGGCGTCGTAGTAACCGGCGGACAGCGCATAGGCGCCAACCATGATCCGGCGCTGAACTTCCGGGCCGAAGCCTTCGCCACGGGAGCGCTTGTACAGGTCTTCCAGGTTTTTCGGGTCTTCGCAGCGGTAGCCGAAACGCACGCCGTCGAAACGCGACAGGTTGGAAGAGGCTTCCGCCGGGGCGATCACGTAGTACGCAGGGATCGCGTGCTGCATGTTCGGCAGGCTGATTTCCTTGACCACCGCGCCGAGCTTTTTCAATTCTTCAACGCTGGCCATGACCAGATCGGCGATGCGTGGGTCGAGACCGGCGCTGAAGTATTCCTTCGGCACGCCGATGCGCAGGCCTTGCAGCGAACCGTTGAGGCCGGCGCTGTAATCAGGCACGGGTTCGTCGATGCTGGTGGAGTCATTTGGATCGAAGCCAGCCATGCCTTGCAGCAGGATCGCACAGTCTTCGGCGGTGCGGGCCAATGGGCCGCCCTGATCGAGGCTGGACGCGTAGGCAATCATGCCCCAGCGCGAAACGCGACCGTAGGTCGGTTTCAGGCCGGTGAGGTTGGTCAGTGCTGCTGGCTGACGGATCGAACCGCCGGTGTCGGTGCCGGTGGCCGCTGGCAACAGACGAGCGGCAACCGCCGCAGCGGAGCCGCCGGACGAACCGCCAGGCACGTGTTCCAGGTTCCACGGGTTTTTCACCGCGCCGTAGTAGCTCGACTCGTTGGCCGAACCCATGGCGAATTCGTCCATGTTGGTCTTGCCCAGGGTCACGGCCCCGGCAGCGGCCAGTTTGGCGACGACAGTGGCGTCGTACGGTGCCTTGAAGTTGTCGAGCATCTTCGAGCCGCAGCTGGTGCGAATGCCCTGGGTGCAAAACAGGTCCTTGTGGGCGATCGGCGCGCCGAGCAGGGCGCCGCTCTCACCATTGGCCCGGCGGGCGTCAGCGGCTTTCGCCTGCGTCAGCGCCAGGTCCTCGGTGAGGCTGATGAAACTGTTGAGCTGCGGATCGAGCTGGGCGATGCGCGCCAGCAGGACTTTGGTCAGCTCTTCGGAGGAAAACTTTTTATCGGCGAGTCCGCGGGCGATCTCGGCCAGAGTCAATTGATGCATTGCAGGCTCTTTCCCTTTAGTCGATGACTTTCGGAACCAGGTACAGGCCGTTTTCGACCGCTGGTGCGATGGACTGGTAGGCCTCGCGGTGATTGGTCTCGGTCACGACGTCTGCACGCAGGCGCTGGCTGGCTTCCAGTGGGTGGGCCAGCGGTTCGATACCGTCGGTATTGACCGCCTGCATTTCGTCGACCAGCCCGAGAATGCTGTTGAGGGCCGAAGTGATGTGTGGAAGATCGGCATCATTGAGGCCAAGGCAGGCCAGATGAGCGATTTTTTCCACGTCGGAGCGTTCTAGCGCCATTGGGATTCTCCAGTGGAAAACAAAACGGACCGCGTCCGTGTGTTAGATTGTCGGAACACTACCGCACTTCTACGGTCATAAGGCCGCGATTGTGGGGCTTGGTGCACAGAAAAGCGGCCAATTTAACATATTGGCGCCTTGCCCAAAATCCCTGTCGTTGTTAGAGTTTGCCGCACTTTTTTACCCACGCGTTGCCTAGGGTCCCTTTCCCATGTTCAAGAAACTGCGTGGCATGTTTTCCAGCGATCTTTCCATTGACCTGGGCACTGCCAACACCCTTATTTACGTGCGCGAGCGCGGTATCGTCCTGAATGAGCCCTCCGTTGTGGCCATTCGGACACACGGTAACCAGAAAAGTGTCGTTGCTGTCGGCACCGAAGCCAAGCGCATGCTCGGCCGTACACCGGGCAACATCGCTGCCATTCGTCCGATGAAGGACGGCGTGATCGCTGACTTCAG
Source organism: Pseudomonas sp. P5_A2_2 (assembly GCF_054177685.1). Classification (NCBI taxonomy): domain Bacteria; kingdom Pseudomonadati; phylum Pseudomonadota; class Gammaproteobacteria; order Pseudomonadales; family Pseudomonadaceae; genus Pseudomonas; species Pseudomonas sp. P5_A2_2. The sequence continues at coordinate 28,470 of NZ_JBGCUL010000004.1, read as the reverse complement.
CGTGTGCGAAAAAATGCTGCAGTACTTTATCAACAAGGTTCACGAAAACAGCTTCCTGCAGCCTAGCCCTCGCGTGTTGATCTGCGTTCCATGCAAATCCACCCAGGTTGAGCGTCGTGCCATCCGTGAATCGGCCCTTGGCGCCGGTGCCCGTGAAGTATTCCTGATCGAGGAGCCAATGGCCGCTGCGATCGGTGCCGGCCTGCCGGTTGAAGAAGCTCGCGGTTCGATGGTCGTGGATATCGGTGGCGGTACCACTGAAATCGCGCTGATCTCCCTGAACGGCGTGGTTTACGCCGAATCCGTACGCGTTGGCGGCGACCGTTTCGACGAAGCGATCATCACCTACGTGCGTCGCAACTACGGCAGCCTGATCGGCGAATCCACCGCCGAGCGCATCAAGCAGGAAATCGGTACGGCCTACCCGGGCGGCGAAGTTCGCGAAGTCGATGTTCGTGGCCGTAACCTGGCCGAAGGCGTTCCGCGCGCATTCACCCTGAACTCCAACGAAGTGCTGGAAGCTCTGCAAGAGTCCCTGGCGACCATCGTTCAGGCCGTGAAAAGCGCCCTGGAGCAATCGCCTCCGGAACTGGCTTCCGACATCGCCGAGCGTGGCCTGGTACTGACCGGTGGTGGCGCCTTGCTGCGTGACCTGGACAAATTGCTGGCCCAGGAAACCGGTCTGCCGGTGATCGTTGCCGAAGACCCGCTGACCTGCGTTGCTCGCGGCGGTGGCCGTGCATTGGAAATGATGGATAAACACACCATGGACCTGCTTTCCAGCGAATAAGTCGCCGGATCGCCTCTATGCTGTTGAGCGCGCAGGCGGCACTTTGCAGTGCTGCCTGTTCGCGTTTATCTTCTGTCAGTCTGCATCCAGGCCGGATTGCCGCCGTATGAATAAACAGAACATTTGCCTGGAAGGAGCGGCTTATTAAACCGCTTTTCACCAAGGGCCCTTCACTGGGCGTGCGCCTGTTGGTGCTGGTCGTGCTATCGGTCGCGCTGATGGTGGTCGATGCCCGTTTCAGTCTGCTCAAGCCTGCACGCAGCCAGATGTCGCTGGTGCTGATGGACGCCTACTGGATCACTGACCTGCCTKGACGACTGTGGGAAGGCGTTGCCAGTCAGTTTGGCAGCCGGACCGAACTCGTCGCCGAAAACGAAAAACTCAAAAGCGAAAACCTGCTGTTGCAGGGGCGCATGCAGAAGCTTGCCTCCCTGACTGAGCAGAATGTTCGGCTGCGCGAGTTGCTCAACTCGTCGGCACTGGTCAACGAGAAGGTCGAAGTGGCCGAGTTGATCGGCATGGACCCCAACCCCTTCACCCATCGCATCATCATCAACAAAGGTGAGCGTGACGGCGTGGTCCTCGGCCAGCCAGTGCTCGATGCCCGTGGCCTGATGGGCCAGGTGGTCGAGTTGATGCCCTACACCTCCCGTGTCTTGCTGCTGACCGATACCACCCACAGTATTCCGGTGCAGGTGAACCGTAACGGTTTGCGGGCGATTGCCAGCGGCACCGGTAACCCGGAACGTCTCGAGTTGCGGCATGTGGCCGATACCGCCGACATCAAGGAAGGCGACTTGCTGGTCAGTTCCGGTCTCGGCCAACGTTTCCCGGCCGGTTATCCGGTGGCGACGGTCAAGGAAGTGATTCACGATTCCGGCCAGCCGTTTGCCATTGTCCGCGCCATTCCGACCGCCGCCTTGAACCGTAGCCGTTACCTGCTGTTGGTGTTCAGCGACAACCGGACTGCCGAAGAGCGCGCCAACGACGCCGCCCAGGCTCAGGAAAGCCTGGACGCGCAGGGCGGTGGGCCGATCATTCCGGCGACGGTGCCGAAACTGGTCAATCCGGCAGCCCCGGCTGTGCCGGCCGCTGCACCCGCGGCGCCTGCCACGGCGACCCCGGCAACTGCTGCGCCGGCAAAACCGGCCACCACGCCAGCCAAACCGGCGGCCGCTAAACCGCCGGCCACCAAGCCCGTTGCTGCGAAGCCTGCCGCCAAGCCGCCGGCCTCTGCGCCGGCCACTCCTGTGGGAAGAGAATAATGGCCGGTGTAAAAGCATCCCGAAACGGCTGGATAGTCTGGCTGACGTTCGCCGTCGGTCTGCTGTTGAGCGTTTCGCCTCTGCCGCAATTCATGGAAATCCTGCGCCCGCTGTGGCTGGCCTTGTTGCTGGCATTCTGGGCGTTGAACCTGCCTCAGACCGTCGGGATGGTGACGGCGTTTTGCCTGGGGCTGGCTGAAGACGTGCTCTACGGTACCTTGCTGGGGCAGAACGCCTTGATCCTGACCCTCATCACCTACCTGGTGCTGGCGCTGCAGCAACGTCTGCGGATGTTCCCGATGTGGCAACAGAGCCTGGTGATCCTGGTGATCTTCGGCCTCGCCCAGCTTGTACAACTATGGCTCAGTGCCTTGACCGGCAATCGTCAGCCGACGCTGGCGCTGGTGCTGCCGGCACTGGTCAGTGCATTGCTCTGGCCCTGGATCAGTTTCGGTTTGCGCGGATTGCGTCGACGCTACAAAATCAATTGATTCGCTCAGGCATTAGACAGGGAGAGGTCTTGATGAAACGGTTGTACCTCGCCTCTGGCTCGCCGCGTCGGCGTGAATTGCTCACGCAGATCGGCGTTCCGTTCTCCGCCGTCAGTGCGGACATCGATGAAACCCCTATAGCTCAAGAATCCCCATCGGCCTACGTCGAGCGCCTGGCGCGCGGCAAGGCCGAGGCCGGGCGCGGCGGCGTCGTGTCTGACGAACCGTTCTGCGTGCTCGGCGCCGATACCGCCGTGGTGCTCGATGGAAAAATTCTCGGCAAACCGGTTGATCAAGCGGATGCGTGCGCCATGCTGATGATGTTGTCAGGGTGTGAGCATGAGGTCCTGACCGCGATTGCCGTGCTCGATGGCGAACGTTGCGAGTCCTGGGTTGTCACCAGTCGGGTGCGATTTCGTGCTATCAGTCGCGATGAAGCCGCGGCCTACTGGGCCAGCGGCGAACCACGGGACAAGGCGGGCGGTTATGGCATTCAAGGACTGGGTGCGGTGTTTGTCGCCGGGCTCAATGGAAGTTATTCAGCGGTAGTCGGACTACCGCTTTGCGAAACCGCGGAACTGCTCGGCCATTTCGGCATACCCTGTTGGCAACCCCGGAACGCGCTTTAAGCGTCGTCCTGAACAGATGCGGCCATTATCGTGAACATGCCTGAACGAGACCCTGCCATGAGTGAAGAGATCCTGATCAACATCACGCCGATGGAATCACGCGTGGCGGTGGTCGAAAACGGTGTCCTGCAAGAGGTCCATGTCGAGCGCACGCAAAAGCGCGGGATCGTCGGCAACATCTATAAAGGCAAAGTCGTGCGGGTATTGCCGGGGATGCAGGCAGCATTCGTCGATATCGGCCTGGATCGTGCTGCATTCATTCATGCGTCGGAAATTTCCCTGCGCGAAGGCCCGGCGGTCGAGAGCATCAGTGCACTGGTGCACGAAGGCCAGAGCCTGGTGGTGCAAGTGACCAAGGACCCGATCGGTTCCAAGGGCGCGCGCCTGACCACTCAGCTGTCGATCCCTTCGCGTTACCTGGTGTACATGCCACGCACGGCCCATGTCGGCATTTCCCTGAAGATCGAAGACGAGGCCGAGCGCGAGCGACTCAAGCAAGTGGTCACCGATTGCGTGGCCAAGGAAGGGATCAAGGAAGCTGGCGGTTTCATTCTGCGCACGGCAGCCGAAGGCGCCGGCGCCGATGAAATCCTCATGGACATCCGCTACCTGCGAAGGCTCTGGGATCAGATCAGCGCCCAGATCAAAACCATCAGCGCGCCCAGCGTGATCTACGAAGACCTCGGTTTGGCGCTGCGCACCCTGCGTGATCTGGTGAGCCCGAAAATCGAGAAGATCCGTATCGACTCCCGGGAAACCTTCCAGAAAACCACGCAATTCGTCGCCGAATTGATGCCCGAGATTGCCGACCGTCTGGAGCATTACCCGGGCGAGCGGCCGATTTTTGACCTGTATGGCGTCGAAGACGAAATCCAGAAGGCTCTCGAGCGCAAGGTCCCGCTCAAGTCCGGCGGTTACCTGGTGGTCGACCCGGCGGAAGCCATGAGCACCATCGACGTCAACACCGGGGCGTTCGTCGGCCATCGCAACCTCGAAGAAACCATTTTCAAGACCAACCTCGAAGCCGCGACAGCCATCGCTCGTCAATTGCGCCTGCGCAACCTCGGCGGAATCATCATCATCGACTTCATCGACATGGAAGATGAAGAACACCAGCGCCAGGTGTTGCGCACGCTCGAAAAGCAACTGGAGCGCGATCACGCCAAGACCAACATCATCGGTATCACCGAACTGGGCCTGGTGCAGATGACCCGCAAGCGCACCCGCGAAAGCCTTGAACAAGTGTTGTGCGAGCCGTGCAACGCCTGTCAGGGGCGCGGCAAGCTCAAGACCCCGGAAACCGTTTGCTACGAAATCTTCCGCGAAATCCTGCGTGAAGCACGCGCCTATCAGGCGGAAGGCTATCGTGTATTGGCAAACCAGAAAGTGGTGGACCGCCTGCTCGACGAAGAGTCGGGCAACGTCGCCGAGCTGGAAGGGTTTATCGGGCGCACCATCCGCTTTCAGGTCGAAACCATGTATTCCCAGGAACAATACGACGTGGTGCTGCTCTGAAGCGTATCGTTTTGATTGTTCGAGAATGGCTGGCCTCAGCTTTTTGCAAAAATTTTGCCATGGGGGCCACCTGACATGGACCGTCTGACACGCATTTTGGCCGCACTGACCCGCTGGGGTCTGGGCCTGTGCGCGTTGGTTTTGGTGTTGATGGCGCTCTACGTCAGCCTGGGCCGGGAGCTGACGCCGTTAGTCGCCGAGTACCGTGCCGACATAGAAACCAAAGCCAGCGATGCCTTGGGCATGCCGTTGCAGATCGGCGAGCTCGAAGGCAACTGGAGTGGATTCGCCCCCATACTGATGGCGCATGACGTGACGGTCGGCGAGGGCGCCAATGCCTTGCACCTGGATCAGGTGCGTGCGGTGCCTGACCTTTGGGCCAGCCTGCTGGCCCGTCAGGTACGCATCGCTCATCTGGAGCTCAGCGGCCTGAAGATCAGCGTCAAGGAGGGTAACGACGGTCAATGGGCACTGGAAGGTTTGCCGGTGCAGCAGGACCAGCCAACCGATCCGGAACAGTTGCTCAATCGCATGCAGATGATCCAGCAATTGTCGGTGCTGGACAGCCAGGTGACCTTGCAGCCGTTTGCACAGTCGCCGCTGACCCTGACCTACGTCGGCCTCAATCTGAAAACCGGGGCGTCGCGGCAGCGGCTCGACGCGCGGCTGACGCTGCCCGACGGCCAGCCCGTGGCCATGAGCCTGCGTACCCGCATTCGAGCCAGTCAATGGCAGGACGGTGAAGCCGAGGCCTATCTGAGCCTGCCGCAAAGTGACTGGTCGAAGTGGTTGCCCGAGCGAGTGACCCAAGAGTGGAGTTTCTCTGAGATCAAAGCCGGTGGCGAGCTTTGGCTGACCTGGGGCAAAGGCACCTTGCAAAGCGCTGCGGTGCGTTTGAATGCGCCACAACTCAAGGGTGCCTATGCCGAGCGCAAGCAGATCCAGATCAACAATCTGGCCCTGAACGGCTACTTCCAGCGCAGTGCCGAAGGCGCGTCAGTGACTCTCGATTCCCTGGCGATGAACCTCGGCGAGACCCGCTGGGAAACGCATTTGCAGCTCAAGCAAAACGCGGCCACTGATAAAACCGAAGAGCTCTGGCACCTGCAAGCCGACCGGGTCGATCTCACTCCGCTGACCCCGCTGCTCAACGCTATGGCGCCGTTGCCAGAAGGTTTTGCCACGGTCGTCGAGCGGCTCAAAGTCACGGGCAGCCTGCGTAACGTGCTGGTCGACTTGCGCCCCAATGCCACAGACGACAGCAAGTTCGGCTTTGCCGCCAATCTCGACCAGGTAGGCTTCGATGCCTATCACGGTGCGCCGGCGGCGCGAAATGTCAGCGGCAGCATCAGTGGTGATCTGGGGCGCGGCGAATTGCGCATGGACAGCAAGGATTTCATGCTGCATCTGGACCCTATTTTCGCCAAGCCATGGCAGTACATTCAGGCCAATGCGCGGCTGACCTGGAAGCTCGATAAAGAAGGTTTCACCCTGATTGCGCCGTACCTGAAGGTGCTGGGCGAGGAAGGCAAGATCGCCGGCGACTTCCTGATTCGCCTGCATTTCGATCACACCCAGGAAGACTACATGGACCTGCGGGTTGGCATGGTGGACGGAGACGGTCGCTACACCGCCAAGTACCTGCCGGCAGTCCTCAGCCCGGCGCTGGACGAATGGCTGCGTACCGCGATTCTCAAGGGCGCGGTGGATCAAGGCTTCTTCCAGTATCAAGGGTCGCTCAGCCACGGTGCCGCAGACGAGGATCGCAGCATCAGCCTGTACTTCAAGGTTCACGATGCCGAACTGGCCTTCCAGCCGGGCTGGCCTCATGTCAGCAAGGTCAGCGGCGATGTGTTTGTCGAAGACAGCGGCGTGCGGATTCTGGCCAGCAAGGGCCAGTTGCTCGATACCCAGGTCAACGATGTTTACGTCGACATTCCCCATGTACCTGCCGGGCAGAACGTTCATTTGTTCCTCGATGGAGGATTTGCCGGCGGTTTGGGCGATGGCCTGAAAATCCTCCAGGAAGCGCCGATCGGTACCGGGGCAACCTTTGCCGGGTGGGAAGGCGAGGGTGATCTGCAAGGTAAGTTGAAGCTGGATATTCCGCTGGCGAAAGGCGAGGAGCCGAAGATCCTCGTCGACTTCAAGACCGCCAAGGCGCGCTTGAAACTGGCTGAACCTGTGCTGGAGTTGACCCAGCTCAAAGGTGATTTCCGTTTCGACAGTGCCAAGGGCCTGAGTGGACAGAGCATCAGCGCACGGGCGTTCGACAAGCCGGTCACCGCACAGATTTTTGCCGACGGCAGCCCGGGTAAGCTCAATACCCGGGTGACCGCGTCGGGCCAGGTCGAGGTCAGGAAGCTGACCGACTGGCTGAAGGTGACCCAGCCTCTGCCGGTGACCGGCGTGATCCCGTATCAACTGCAACTGACCCTGGATGGTGCCAATAGCCAGTTGAGGGTCAATTCCAGCCTCAAGGGTGTGGCCGTCGATTTGCCTGCACCGTTCGGCATGACTTCCGAGGCTGGGCGCGACACGACGTTCCGCATGACCTTGCAGGGCGACGAGCGGCGCTATTGGGTCAACTACGGGGACCTGGCGAGTTTCACGTTCGCCGCACCGGCCAGCAATTTCGCCGACGGTCGCGGGGAATTGTCCCTCGGTGGCGGCGAGGCCGTGTTGCCTGACACCAAAGGCCTGCGGATACGGGGCGTATTGTCGGAGCTGGACGTTGGCCCGTGGAAGGATCTGGCGGATAAATACGCCGGAGAGGACCCCGGCGGCAGCGCCAGGCAATTGCTCAGCGGCGCGGACTTCAAGGTGGACAAGCTTAGCGGTATCGGCACCACGCTCGACCAGGCCTCGATTCAGCTGATGCGCAAACCTTCCGCCTGGGCGCTGCAACTCGACAGCCAGCAGATCAAGGGCAGCGCGAGCTTGCCCGATGCGAAAGCCTCGCCGATCACGATCAATCTGCAAACCGTGCGTCTGCCGGCACCGGACCCGGCCGTGCTGGCCGATGAAAACTCGCCGGATCCGCTGGCGTCGGTGGACCCGACGAAAATCCCCGCGATGGACATCACCATCAATCAGTTATTCCAGGGGCAGGATCTGGTAGGGGGCTGGTCGCTGAAGATTCGTCCTACGCCCAAAGGCATCGTGTTCAACTCGCTGGACCTGGGCCTCAAGGGCATACTGTTGGTGGGCAGCGGTGGCTGGGAAGGCATGCCCGGCGCCAGCAACAGCTGGTACAAGGGACGCATCAGCGGCAAGAACCTCGCCGATGTGCTCAAGGGCTGGGGGTTTGCGCCGAGCGTCACCAGCAAGGACTTTTATATGGATGTCGATGGCCGCTGGCCCGGCTCGCCAGCCTGGGTGGCGACCAAGCGTTTCTCCGGCTCGCTCGATGCGACGCTCAATCAGGGCCAGTTCGTCGAAGTCGAAGGCAGTGCCCAGGCGCTGCGGGTATTTGGTTTACTCAACTTCAACTCCATCGGCCGGCGCCTGCGCCTGGACTTCTCCGACCTGTTCGGCAAAGGTCTGAGTTATGACCGGGTCAAAGGGCTGCTGGTTGGGACCAATGGCGTGTATGTCACCCAGGAGCCGATCCGGCTGACCGGCCCTTCGAGCACTATTGAACTGGACGGCACCCTGAACATGGTGGCCGATCAGATCGATGCGAAACTGATGGTGACCTTGCCGGTGACCAATAACCTGCCGATTGCCGCACTGATCGTCGGTGCACCCGCGGTCGGCGGGGCACTGTTCCTGATCGACAAGCTGATCGGCGACCGGGTCTCCCGTTTCGCCAGTGTGAAGTACAGGGTCCAAGGGCCGTGGAAAGAGCCGAAAATCACCTTCGACAAGGCTTTTTGAGGTCCTTTTTCAAAAGGCACTCGGCAAGTCTATGGAGTAGCATGGCCGCATACGATTCCAGGAGTGCGCCATGTCTGTAGCGGTGATTCAAATGGTCAGCCAGAGCGATGTGCTGGCTAATCTGGCCCAGGCCCGTCGACTGCTCGAACAAGCGGCCGCCGGTGGCGCGAAGCTCGCGGTATTGCCGGAAAACTTTGCCGCCATGGGCCGGCGCGACGTTGCCGACATCGGGCGCGCCGAAGCCTTGGGCGAAGGCCCGATCCTGCCCTGGTTGAAACAGACCGCACGCGACCTCAAGTTATGGATTGTGGCCGGCACGTTGCCATTGCCGCCGGTGGATCAGCCAACGGCGAAAGCCCATGCCTGTTCGTTGCTGGTCGATGACCAGGGCGAAACGGTGGCGCGCTACGACAAGCTGCACCTGTTCGATGTGGACGTGGCGGACAATCGTGGCCGTTATCGCGAATCCGATGACTATGCTTATGGCAACGCAGTGGTCGTGGCGGACACGCCCGTCGGCCGGGTTGGCCTGACGGTCTGCTATGACCTGCGCTTTCCCGAGCTGTACAGTGAATTGCGCGCGGCCGGCGCGGAACTGATTACCGCCCCTTCGGCCTTCACCGCGGTGACCGGCGCGGCGCATTGGGATGTGCTGATACGTGCGCGGGCCATCGAGACGCAATGTTATGTGCTCGCCGCGGCCCAGGGCGGGACGCATCCGGGGCCACGGGAAACCTTTGGCCATGCCGCCATCGTCGACCCTTGGGGGCGTGTGCTGGCGCAACAGGATCAAGGCGAGGCCGTACTACTGGCCGAACGCGATAGCAGCGAACAGGCGTCCATCCGGGCGCGGATGCCGGTGTCCAGTCACCGGCGATTTTTCTCGCAGGGCGCCCAGCGACCTGMATCAGAACGACGAATTTAAGGCGTAAAGCATATGAGCGAGTTGTTGTCCTCAGTCAGTGAACACCTGCTGGCGCCCGGTGGCGTCACGATCGAGAGCCTGCAAGGCGTGCTCGGCGACTTGGCCGGGCCAGGCATCGATGCCGCCGACCTGTATTTCCAGGGGCAGATCTCCGAGTCCTGGGCGCTGGAAGACGGCATCGTCAAGGAAGGCAGCTTCAACCTTGACCAAGGTGTAGGTGTGCGTGCGCAATCGGGTGAAAAAACCGGTTTTGCCTACAGCAATGCCATCACACTTGAGGCCTTGGGCGCGGCGGCGCGTGCCGCCCGTTCGATTTCCCGGGCCGGGCAGCACGGCACCGTACAGGCATTCACCAGCCAGGACGTCGCGCAGTTATATGCACCGGACAATCCCCTGGAAGTGCTGACCCGTGCCGAGAAAGTCGATTTGCTCAAGCGAGTTGACGCCGCGACCCGTGCCCTCGACCCACGCATCCAGCAAGTCACCGTGAGCATGGCCGGTGTCTGGGAGCGGATTCTGGTGGCTTCCACCGACGGCGGTCTGGCGGCGGATGTGCGCCCGCTGGTGCGGTTCAACGTCAGTGTGATCGTTGAGCAGAACGGTCGCCGCGAGCGCGGCGGTCATGGCGGTGGCGGGCGGACCGATTACCGTTATTTCCTCGGCGAAGACCGCGCCATGGGCTATGCCCGTGAAGCGTTGCGCCAGGCACTGGTCAACCTAGAAGCCATCCCGGCACCCGCTGGCACCTTGCCGGTAGTGCTCGGTTCCGGCTGGTCAGGCGTGCTGTTGCACGAAGCGGTCGGTCATGGTCTGGAAGGCGACTTCAACCGCAAGGGCAGTTCGGCCTACAGCGGGCGCATGGGCGAGATGGTTGCGTCGAAGCTGTGCACCATTGTCGATGACGGCACCCTGGCCGGTCGCCGCGGCTCGTTGAGCGTCGACGACGAAGGTACGCCGACCGAGTGCACCACGCTGATTGAAAACGGCGTGCTCAAAGGCTACATGCAGGACAAGCTCAACGCCCGCCTGATGGGCGTGGCGCGCACCGGTAACGGCCGTCGCGAATCCTACGCGCACCTGCCGATGCCACGCATGACCAACACCTACATGCTCGCCGGCGAAAGCGACCCGGCGGAAATCATCGCCTCGGTAAAACGCGGCATCTACTGCGCCAACCTGGGTGGCGGTCAGGTGGACATCACCAGCGGCAAGTTCGTGTTCTCCACCAGCGAGGCGTACCTGATCGAGGACGGCAAGATCACCGCTCCGGTCAAGGGTGCGACCCTGATCGGCAACGGGCCGGAAGCCATGAGCAAGGTGTCGATGGTCGGTAATGACCTGTCGCTGGACAGCGGCGTGGGCACGTGTGGCAAGGATGGGCAGTCGGTGCCGGTGGGTGTCGGCCAGCCAACGCTGAAGATTGATGCGATCACCGTGGGTGGCACGGGTTCGTAAGAGGTGAGGCTGCGGGTGAGCTGCGAGGCAGCTCACCCGGTTCGAGAATTAACGCAGACCGCGTTGAGTCTCGTCCAGCTCACGGATGTACTTGAAGATTTTACGGCTGGCAGCAGGAGGCTTGTTTTGCGCCACCTCATGCTGGGCCTGACGGATCAGGGAGCGCAATTGCTGGCGGTCCGCGTCCGGGTAGTCGACGACGAATTTTTCCAGAACGGCATCGTCGCCGGCGATCAGACGATCGCGCCAGCGCTCCAGGTTATGGAAACGTTCGTTGTATTGACGGGTGGAGGCATCGAGTTGATCGAGCAGAACCAGAATGGCGGCAGTGTCCTGATCGCGCATCAGTTTGCCGATGAACTGAAGGTGCCGTTTACGCGCGATGTTCGCGGTGTGCTTGGGCGCATCGGCCAGAGCCCGACGCATTCCGTCGGTCAAGGGCAGTTTTGCCAGCAAGTCAGGCTTGAGTGTTGTAAGGCGCTCGCCAAGGTCAACCAGAGCATGCAGCTCGCGTTTAACCTGGGATTTGCTTTTTTCTCCCGTATCGAGGGAGTCGTCGTAAGAATCAACCATGGTGGCCGTCCGCAAAGAAACGCCGCCATGATAACCAGTCGGGGGCCGCTTGTCCGGCCCGGTCGCTCGATGACCGTTACCGAAAGCAGAATTTGAGTGGAGAACAGCATGAGTGCAGTTGAAAGCGTCGGCCCACAAGCGTTGCCGGCACTGCAGGAACAAGTCGAGCAGATCATCGCTGAAGCCAGGCGCCAGGGGGCCAGCGCCTGTGAAGTGGCGGTGTCACTGGAGCAGGGCTTGTCGACCACGGTGCGTCAGCGTGAAGTCGAAACGGTAGAGTTCAACCGCGATCAGGGTTTTGGCATCACCTTGTACGTCGGTCAGCGCAAAGGCTCGGCCAGCACATCGGCCAGTGGTCCGGAAGCGATTCGCGAAACCGTCGCCGCTGCACTGGCCATCGCCAAACACACTTCGGAAGACGAAGCCTCGGGCCTGGCGGATGCCGCGCTGATGGCGCGGGATATTCAGGATTTCGACCTGTTCCACCAATGGGACATCACTCCGGAACAAGCCATCGAACAGGCCCTGGCCTGCGAAGCCGCGGCGTTTGCTGCCGACAGCCGAATCAAGAATGCCGACGGCACCACCCTCAGTACCCATCAGGGTTGCCGCGTTTATGGCAATAGCCACGGGTTTATCGGCGGTTACGCATCGACTCGTCATAGCCTGAGCTGCGTGATGATCGCCGAGGCCGATGGCCAGATGCAGCGCGATTACTGGTACGACGTGAACCGCCAGGGCAACTTGCTTGCCGATCCGGTGAGCATCGGCCAGCGCGCTGCGCAACGGGCGGCGAGCCGACTGGGCGCGCGGCCGGTGCCGACTTGCGAGGTGCCGGTGCTGTTTTCCGCAGAGTTGGCAGGGGGGCTGTTCGGCAGTTTCCTGTCGGCGATTTCCGGCGGCAGCCTGTATCGAAAGTCTTCGTTCCTTGAGGGCACTCTCGGTCAGAAGCTGTTTCCGGAATGGCTGACCATCGACGAGCGTCCGCACTTGATGCGAGCCTTGGGCAGCGCGGCGTTCGATGGCGATGGCCTGGCAACCTATGCCAAACCGTTCGTCGAAAAAGGCGAGTTGGTGTCGTACATCCTCGGTACCTATTCYGGCCGCAAGCTCGGCATGCCGAGCACGGCCAATGCCGGCGGCGTGCACAACCTGTTCGTCACCCATGGCGATGAAGACCAGGCGGCCTTGCTGCGGCGCATGGGGCGCGGGCTGTTGGTCACCGAGTTGATGGGCCAGGGGCTGAACATGGTCACCGGCGACTATTCCCGTGGCGCGGCGGGTTACTGGGTCGAGAACGGCGAAATCCAGTTCGCGGTCCAGGAAGTGACCATCGCCGGGAACATGCGCGACATGTTCAAGCAGATCGTGGCCGTGGGTAATGATCTGGAGTTGCGCAGCAACATTCGCACAGGTTCGGTGCTGATCGAGCGGATGACGGTGGCGGGTAGCTAAGCCTTCCCGTTACACAAAAAAAAGGCGCGCCACCCATCCGGGTGGCGCGCCTTTTTTTGTGGAACTTTTGATGTTTATTCGCCTTCGTCGAAGTAGTTATTGATCAGGGCTACCAGCGCGTCCATCGCTTCCTGTTCCTGCTCGCCTTCCGTGCTCAGATAGATTTTGGTGCCCTTGCCGGCAGCGAGCATCATCATGGCCATGATGCTTTTGCCATCTACTGTGGATTCAGGTGTGCGTCCTACCCTGATCGTGCAGTCCTTGAACTGGCCGGCGACCCCGACGAATTTTGCAGACGCTCGGGCATGCAGGCCCAGCTTGTTGATGATTTCGATTTCCAGAGCAGGCATCGCGATGTGAATCCTTTAGCTGAGGTCGCGGTGGCGAACCTGGACGTTCTTCAGGGTTTTTTGCAGCGCCTGCCCCAGACGCTCGGTCAGGTAGACGGAACGGTGATGTCCGCCAGTGCAGCCAATGGCAATGGTGACGTAGGCGCGGTTGCTGGCGGCAAAACGAGGCAGCCACTTTAGCAGGTATGTGGAAATGTCCTGGAACATCTCTTCGACATCCGGCTGTGCCGCCAGGTATTCGGCAACCGGTTGATCGAGCCCGGACTGCTCGCGCAATTCCGGTTTCCAGTAAGGGTTGGGCAGGCAACGCACATCGAACACCAGGTCGGCGTCCACCGGCATGCCACGCTTGAACCCGAAGGACTCCACCAGGAACGCAGTGCCCGGCTCGGGCTGATTCAACAGACGCAGTTTGATGGCGTCGCGCAGCTGGTACAGGTTCAGGCTGGTGGTGTTGATCTTGAGATCGGCGAGGTCGGCAATCGGCCCGAGCAGGTCGCTCTCGACGCTGATGGCTTCGGCCAACGAGCGGTTCGCGTTGGTCAGGGGGTGACGTCGGCGGGTTTCCGAGAAGCGCTTGAGCAGGGTTTCTTCGTCGGCATCCAGGTACAGCACATCGCACTGGATATGGCGGTTGCGGACTTCTTCGAGCAGCTCGGGGAAGCGTGACAGGTGGCTGGGCAGGTTGCGCGCGTCAATGGAAACGGCGACCAGCGGCTGTAGCAGCTCGGTATGAATCAAGGCTCGTTCGGCCAGTTCCGGCAGCAGACCGGCAGGCAGATTGTCGATGCAGTAGTAGCCGTTGTCCTCAAGAACGTTGAGGGCGGTGCTTTTACCTGAGCCGGAACGGCCACTGACGATGATCAAGCGCATGATTACTGACCGTTTTGCTCGTCCAGGACAACCTGATACAGGGCTTCGTTGCTTGCAGCATGACGCAGTTTTTCGCGAACTTCCTTGCGGTCGAGCATGCTGGCGATCTGTCGCAGCAGCTCAAGGTGCGCATCGGTGGCAGCTTGCGGGACCAGCAATACGAACAGCAGGTCAACCGGCGCGCCGTCGATGGCGTCGAAGTCGATAGGGGCGTCCAGGTGCATCAAAGCACTGATGGGCGAAACACAGCCCTTGAGACGGCAGTGTGGAATAGCGATGCCGTTGCCAAAACCGGTGGAGCCGAGTTTTTCACGGGCAATCAGCGCCTCGAAGACATCTTGCATCTCCAGGGCCGGCACTTCGCGGGCGATCAGATTGGCAATTTGTTCGAGGGCTTTCTTTTTACTGCCGCCCGGCACGTTCACCAGGGAACGGCCGGGGGTCAGGATACTTTCAAGTCGGATCATGGGTTGGGAGTGTTAACGACCGGTTGCGCCCTGGAGGAGGCTCTGGGTCTTTTCCTTATGCTTTTTGAGTTGTTTATCCAGCTTGTCGGTAAGTGCGTCGATCGCGGCGTACATATCGGTATGTTCCGCGTTGGCGACCACTTCATTCCCGGGAATATGCAACGTGGCTTCGATTTTCTGCTTCAGTTTTTCGACGGTCATCGTGACCTGCACATTAGTGATCCTGTCGAAATGTCGCTCCAATCGTTCGAGTTTTTCGCCGATGTAGGTGCGAAGAGGTTCGGTCACTTCCAGTTGGTGTCCACTGATGTTGACTTGCATACAGCTTCTCCTTCGTTGCCAGTGCATAAAGCGGCAGATCAGATGATCTGCCACTGGAACGCTGTGGCGTGGCCCTACATCAACCGCTTGCGTTCGCTCGAAGGCGCGATCCCGAGGGATTCGCGGTACTTGGCGACGGTGCGGCGAGCCACCTGAATGCCTTGTGCCTCCAGTAAACCAGCGATCTTGCTGTCACTCAATGGCTTTTTCTGATTTTCCGCGGCAACCAGTTTTTTGATGATCGCGCGGATCGCCGTGGACGAGCATTCGCCGCCTTCGGAGGTGCTGACGTGACTGGAGAAAAAGTACTTCAGTTCATAAATGCCCCGGGGGGTATGCATGAACTTCTRGGTGGTCACCCGTGAAATCGTCGACTCATGCATGCCGACCGCTTCGGCGATGTCATGCAGGACCAGCGGCTTCATGGCTTCGTCGCCATATTCGAGGAAACCACGCTGATGCTCGACGATCTGGGTGGCAACCTTCATCAGGGTTTCATTGCGGCTTTGCAGGCTCTTGATGAACCAGCGGGCTTCCTGCAACTGATTGCGCATGAACGTGTTGTCGGCGCTGGTGTCGGCGCGGCGCACGAAACCGGCGTACTGGGCGTTGACCCGCAGCCGTGGCACCGACTCCTGATTCAGCTCCACCAGCCAGCGCTCGTTGTCCTTGCGCACGATAACGTCAGGAACGACGTACTCGGCTTCGGTGGACTCGATCTGCGAACCCGGGCGCGGGTTGAGGCTCTGGACCAGCTCGATGACCTGGCGCAGTTCATCTTCCTTGAGCTTCATGCGGCGCATCAGCTGGCTGTAGTCGCGGCTGCCAAGCAAGTCGATGTAATCGGTGACCAGGCGCTTGGCCTCGGCCAGCCAAGGGGTCTTGGCGGGTAGCTGGCGCAATTGCAGCAGCAGGCATTCGCCCAGGTTACGGGCGCCGATGCCGGCGGGCTCGAATTGCTGGATGCGGTGCAGGACCGCTTCGATTTCGTCCAGTTCGATGTCCAGTTCCGGATCGAAGGCGTCGAGGATTTCCTCGAGGGTTTCGTCCAGGTAGCCCTGATTATTGATGCAGTCGATCAGGGTCACGGCGATCAGGCGATCGGTGTCGGACATCGGGGCCAGGTTCAGTTGCCACAGCAAGTGGCTTTGCAGGCTTTCGCCGGCCGAAGTGCGGGTGGTGAAGTCCCACTCGTCGTCGTCATTGCTGGGCAGGCTGCTGGCGCTGGTCTGGTAAACGTCTTCCCACGCGGTGTCGACGGGGAGTTCGTTGGGGATGCGCTCGTTCCAGTCACCCTCATCGAGGTTATCGACCGTCGGGGCGCTTTCCTGGTAGGAGGGTTCCTGGATGTCGGCGTTGGGCTTCTGTTCGGCGTTGTCGGCCAAGGGGTCGGTGTTATCGAAGTCGTCGCCTTCTTCCTGGCGTTCGAGCATCGGATTGGACTCCAGGGCCTCCTGGATTTCCTGCTGCAGGTCCAGGGTCGACAATTGGAGCAGGCGGATAGCCTGTTGCAGCTGCGGTGTCATCGTCAGCTGCTGGCCCATTCTCAAGACTAGCGATGGTTTCATGGCAGGGGCTTAACACCTTATTCGCCGGCGCACACGCGCCATCCACTACAGGGCGCCGGGGCGCCAAACTTAAGCAAATTATATGCCTGAAACTGAAGGGTTTGCCTAGAGCGCTGTAACAATAAAAGCTGCAAAGTTTTGTTGACAGGTTGCTCCGGCTGGCTCCTGAACATCTTTGAAGCGTCGGGTTTGCCTAGAGCGCTGTAACAATAAAAAAGAGTTGATTTTTTATCGAGACAAGCGCTTGTCGACTGCTCTGGTGCCTCGGTGTCTTACAGGCGGAATTCGTGGCCCAGGTACACTTCCTTCACCAGGTCGTTGGCCAGGATGGTTTCAGCGTCGCCTTCGGCGATCAGTTGGCCGTCGTTGACGATGTAGGCGGTTTCGCAGATATCCAGGGTTTCACGAACGTTGTGGTCGGTGATCAGCACGCCAATGCCTTTGGCCTTGAGGTGGTGAATGATCTGCTTGATGTCCCCGACCGAAATCGGGTCCACGCCGGCGAAGGGTTCGTCGAGGAGGATGAATTTCGGGTTGGTGGCCAGGGCCCGGGCGATTTCCACGCGACGGCGCTCACCACCGGACAGGCTCATGCCGAGGTTGTCGCGGATGTGGCTGATGTGGAATTCCTGCAGCAGGCTTTCCAGCTCCTTGCGACGACCGGCCTTGTCGAGTTCCTTGCGAGTCTCGAGGATGGCCATGATGTTGTCGGCCACCGACAGTTTGCGGAAGATCGATGCTTCTTGCGGCAGGTAGCCGATACCGGCCTTTGCGCGACCGTGCATCGGCTGGTGGCTGACGTCCAGGTCATCGATCAGGACGCGGCCCTGGTCGGCCTGTACCAGACCGACGATCATGTAGAAGCAGGTGGTCTTGCCGGCGCCGTTCGGGCCAAGCAGGCCGACGATCTGACCGCTGTCGATGGACAGGCTGACATCGCGCACGACCTGGCGGCTCTTGTAGCTCTTGGCCAGATGCTGAGCTTTCAGAGTTGCCATTACTGGGCCTTATTCTCGTCGGTTTTCTTCTTCGGCTGGATCACCATGTCGATACGCGGACGTGCCTCGGTGACCTTGCTGCCCGTGGCGCGACCGGCGCTGGCGAGCTTCTTGACCGTGTCGTAGACGATTTTTTCGCCCTGGGTGACGTTGTTGTCCTTGTCGACAACCTTGGCCYTGTCGATCAGTACGACCCGGTTTTGCGCGGCGTGATACTGGATCGTCACGCCCCAGCCCTGAACAGGCTTGGTATCGCCAGCGGTTTGCAGTTGCTCGAAGTACGCCAGGTTGCCCACCGAGGTCACTACGTCGATGTCGCCAGTCGGGGTGCGGGTGATGGTCACGGTGTTGCCGGTCACCTTCATCGAGCCCTGGGTGATGATCACGTCACCCTTATAGGTAGCAATACCTTGCTTGTCGTCCAGTTGGGCATCGTCGGCCTGAATGCGGATAGGCTGCTGTTGATCTTCCGGCAGAGCCCAGGCGCTCACGCTTCCCAGTGCTGCGCCCAGACTGAGCAAAATCGGGAGGGTTTTAACGAGCCTCATACTGTCCTCTTACGTTCGATAGCAGGTGTATCCTGCTTTCTTTCAAATACGCTTTCATTCCCTTGCCAGTCGATACACCGCCAGCGCCGTCGATTCTAACGTCTTGCTCGGTCTGCGCATATTGCTGCTGCGGGAACACGGTCATGCGGGTGCTGGTGATCAGGGTTTTACGGTTTTTCTCGTCGAAGCGCGTGATGCGCACGTCATCGATCAGCTCGACCTGTGTGCCATCAGGGTTGACCTCGCCGTGCAGGCTCTGGACGTGCCATGGGTATTCAGTGCCGCGGAATACATTCAGGTCGGGGTTGGTCAGCAATGTCACCTCGGTGGCTTTCAGGTGCTCGACCTTGTCCGACACCAGATCATATTGCAGCTTGCCGTCCGGCAGGTACTGCACGCTGTGGGCGTTGATGGCGTAATAGTCGATCGCGCTTTCATCGACCGGCGTTACCGGCTTGTCGAGGAAGCGTTCCGGGCTGATGTTCCAGTAGCCAACCGCGGCGAATATCGCTGCGATGCAACTGAACATCAGGGTGTTGCGAAATTTTTTGCTCAGCATAGTGGGCTCACAGGTACGCTGCATTGGCCGCATCGAGGCGGTCCTGGGCGCGCAGGATCAGTTCGCAGAATTCGCGAGCGGCGCCTTCACCACCACGGGCGAGGGTGATGCCGTGAGCGTGTTCACGCACGAAGCTGGCGGCATTGGCCACCGCCATGCCCAGGCCGACGCGGCGAATCACCGGCAGGTCCGGCAGGTCGTCGCCGAGGTAGGCCACCTGTTCATAGCTCAGGTTGAGTTGGGCCAGTAGTTCGTCGAGCACCACCAGTTTGTCCTCGCGCCCCTGATACAGATGCGGGATACCGAGGTTCCTGGCTCGCCGTTCGACCACCGGGGTCTTGCGGCCACTGATGATGGCGGTCTGCACGCCGGCGGCCATCAGCATCTTGATACCCTGACCATCGAGTGTGTTGAACGTCTTGAATTCGCTGCCGTCTTCGAGGAAGTACAGGCGGCCATCGGTCAACACGCCATCGACATCGAACACCGCCAGTTTGATCTGTTTGCCGCGTTGCAACAGGTCCGCACTCATTACATTACTCCTGCACGAAGCAAGTCGTGCATGTTCAGGGCGCCGACCGGGCGGTCTTCGCTGTCGACCACGACCAATGCGTTGATTTTATGGTCTTCCATGATTTTCAGCGCTTCGGCGGCGAGCATCTCGGCGCGCGCGGTCTTGCCATGGGCTGTCATGACCTGGTCGATGATGGCGTTGTGGATGTCGATACCGTGGTCCAGTGTGCGGCGCAAGTCGCCGTCGGTGAAGATTCCGGCCAGTTTGCCGTCGGCTTCCAGAATGACGGTCATGCCCAGGCCCTTGCGGGTCATTTCCATCAGGGCATCCTTGAGCAGGGTGCCGCGCTGGACCTGCGGCAGTTCCTGGCCTGCGTGCATGACATTTTCCACTTTCAGCAGCAGGCGTCGGCCGAGGGCGCCGCCGGGATGGGAAAAGGCGAAGTCTTCGGCGGTAAAGCCACGGGCTTCCAGCAGCGCGACTGCCAGGGCGTCGCCCATGACCAGGGCGGCGGTGGTCGACGAGGTCGGTGCCAGGTTCAGCGGGCAGGCTTCGTGCTCGACGTGAACATTCAAGTTGACCTCGGCGGCCTTGGCCAGCGCGGAGTCAGGATTGCCGGTCACGCTGATCAATTGAATGCCCAGGCGCTTGATCAGCGGCAGCAGGGTCACGATTTCATTGGTGGAGCCGGAGTTCGAGAGCGCCAGAATGATGTCGTCGCGGGTAATCATGCCCATGTCGCCGTGGCTGGCTTCAGCCGGGTGCACAAAAAATGCCGTGGTGCCGGTGCTGGCCAGAGTCGCGGCGATCTTGTTGCCGATGTGCCCCGACTTGCCCATGCCGACCACGACCACGCGGCCTTTGCTGGCCAGAATCATCTCGCAAGCGCGTACGAAATCAGCATCGATATGGGGCAGCAGGCCTTGCACGGCTTCTACCTCGAGGCGGATGGTGCGTTGTGCTGATCGAATCAGGTCGCTGGATTGGCTCATGTCAGAAATCGTATAGCCTGAAGAAAAGTCGGCGATTATAACGGTAATGATCGAATCCCTCACGCAAGTTCGTCGCGCATTGTTATTACCTGTTACGGGAAACCTTCTAAATGGGGCTTTCAACCGGTCATTCAGTTGAACATGCCCCGGCTTTGGCCTTGGGCGCGCAGCCTTTGCAGTGATATAGTTCGCCGCCAGTTCGGCCTGCCCGGGAGGGATGTGCTTTTGTCAGAAAGCCAGGCGTCCGAGTGAGAGGCTGCATCGCAAGGAGTTTAGATGAGTGCCGATAACGCCTACGCGGTCGAGCTGAAGGGACTGTCCTTCAAGCGCGGTGCGCGCAGCATTTTCAATAATGTCGATATCCGTATCCCGCGCGGCAAGGTCACAGGCATCATGGGGCCTTCCGGGTGTGGCAAGACCACGCTTTTGCGTCTGATGGGTGCCCAGTTGCGGCCTACCAGGGGCGAAGTCTGGGTCAACGGTCAGAATCTGCCAAAACTGTCGCGCAGCGACCTGTTCGATGCACGCAAGCATATGGGCGTGCTGTTTCAGAGCGGCGCACTGTTCACCGACCTCGATGTCTTCGAGAACGTCGCCTTTCCGTTGCGGGTCCATACGCAACTGCCGGATGAAATGATCCGCGACATCGTCCTGCTCAAGCTGCAGGCTGTGGGCTTGCGCGGTGCCATCGACCTGATGCCCGACGAGCTTTCCGGCGGCATGAAACGCCGTGTTGCGCTGGCCCGGGCGATTGCGCTCGACCCGCAGATCCTCATGTACGACGAACCCTTTGTCGGCCAG
The DNA here is from genome assembly GCF_054177685.1 of Pseudomonas sp. P5_A2_2. Classification (NCBI taxonomy): domain Bacteria; kingdom Pseudomonadati; phylum Pseudomonadota; class Gammaproteobacteria; order Pseudomonadales; family Pseudomonadaceae; genus Pseudomonas; species Pseudomonas sp. P5_A2_2. The sequence goes on along the minus strand of NZ_JBGCUL010000004.1, from coordinate 7,502 downwards.
GACCCCATTGCAATGGGCGTTCTGGTGCGCCTGATTCGTTTGCTCAACGATGCTCTGGGCATCACCAGCATCGTGGTGTCCCATGATCTGGCCGAGACCGCGAGCATTGCCGATTACATTTATGTGGTGGGCGATGGTCAGGTGTTGGGGCAGGGGACGCCGGACGAGTTGATGAACTCGGATGAACCGCGCATTCGTCAGTTCATGACCGGCGAACCCGACGGCCCGGTCCCGTACCACTTTCCAGCGACGGATTACCGCGCAGATCTTCTGGGGAAGCGCTGATGCGCAGGATTTCATTGATAGAACGCGTTCGCCGCTTTGGCCAGGCCGGCATCGATGTGTTGGCGGTGTTCGGGCGTTCGAGCTTGTTCCTGTTCCATGCCTTGCTTGGCCGGGGCGGAATCGGTGGCGGTTTCGGGCTGCTGATCAAGCAGTTGCATTCGGTGGGCGTGATGTCCCTGGTGATCATCGTGGTCTCCGGGGTGTTCATCGGCATGGTGCTGGCGCTCCAGGGCTTCAACATTCTTTCCAGCTATGGTTCGGAGCAGGCCGTCGGGCAGATGGTGGCGCTGACGCTGCTGCGTGAGCTGGGGCCGGTGGTGACTGCCTTGCTGTTCGCCGGGCGCGCAGGTTCGGCGTTGACCGCCGAAATCGGCAACATGAAGTCCACCGAGCAGTTGTCCAGCCTGGAAATGATCGGGGTTGACCCGCTCAAGTACATCATCGCGCCACGCTTGTGGGCCGGTTTCATTTCCCTGCCGGTGCTGGCGATGATTTTCAGCGTGGTGGGTATCTGGGGCGGCTCGTGGGTAGCTGTCGACTGGCTGGGAGTCTATGAAGGTTCCTACTGGTCGAACATGCAGAACAGCGTGACGTTCACCGACGATGTGCTCAACGGGATCATCAAAAGTATCGTCTTTGCCTTTGTCGTGACCTGGATCGCCGTATTCCAAGGCTATGACTGCGAACCCACTTCCGAGGGGATCAGTCGTGCCACTACCAAGACCGTTGTATATGCCTCGTTGGCAGTACTCGGCCTGGACTTTATTCTGACCGCCTTGATGTTTGGAGATTTCTGATGCAAAACCGCACCCTGGAAATCGGTGTCGGCCTTTTCTTGCTGGCTGGCATCCTGGCTTTGCTCTTGTTGGCGTTGCGGGTCAGTGGCCTGTCCCCGACTCCGAGCACTGATACCTATAAACTTTACGCCTACTTCGACAATATCGCCGGTTTGACGGTCAGAGCTAAAGTGACCATGGCCGGTGTGACCATCGGCAAGGTCACGGCCATCGATCTGGATCGCGACAGTTTCACCGGTCGGGTGACCATGCAGCTGGAAAAACGCATCGATAATCTTCCGGCGGACTCTACTGCATCTATCCTGACCGCTGGCCTGTTGGGCGAGAAGTACATCGGTATCAGCGTGGGCGGGGAAGACACCCTGCTCAAGGATGGTGGAACCATCCATGACACGCAGTCATCGCTGGTGCTCGAAGACCTGATCGGTAAATTCCTGCTCAATACCGTTAGCAAAGAAGCTAAATGAGGAACTGTTAAATGATCTCTACCTTGCGACGTGGCCTGTTGGTAATACTCGCGGTGTTTCCGTTGGTGTCCCACGCCGTGGCGGCGCCTTCCGCGCACGATCTGGTACAGGACACCACTAATCGGATGCTGGCCGATCTGGCGGCCAACAAAGAAAAGTACAAGCAGGATCCGAAAGACTTTTATGCGGCGCTGAACACCATCGTCGGGCCGGTCGTGGATGCCGAGGGTATTTCCAAGAGCATCATGACGGTCAAATACTCGCGCAAAGCCACGCCTGAGCAAATGAAGGCCTTTGAAGAGAACTTCAAGAAGGGGCTGTTCCAGTTCTATGGCAATGCCTTGCTCGAGTACAACAACCAGGGCATCACCGTTGATCCGGCCAAGGATGAGTCGGGCGACCGTACCAGCGTTGGCATGACCGTCAAGGGCAGCAGCGGCGCGATCTATCCGGTGTCCTATACGCTGGAGAAGATCAACGGCGAGTGGAAACTGCGTAACGTCATCATCAACGGCATCAACATCGGCAAGCTGTTCCGCGATCAGTTCGCCGATGCGATGCAGCGCAATGGCAACGACCTGGACAAGACCATCAATGGTTGGGCCGGGGAAGTCGCCAAGGCCAAGGAAGCCACCGACAAGAAACCAGGGCAGTCAGCCCAATGAGTGAGTCGGCAGTCCAGATGGACGAAGCGGGCGAGCTGCGACTCAGTGGCGTGCTGGATTACCGCACCGGCCCTGGCCTGCGCGAGCAGGGCAAGGCGCTGATCAAGGCCAGCACGGCCGCTGCGCTGGTGCTCGACTGCTCGGCGGTGACCAAGTCCAGCAGTGTCGGTTTGTCGTTGCTGCTGTGCTTTATCCGCGATGCGCAGGCGGCCGGCAAGGCCCTGAGCATCCGCGGGATGCCGGAAGACATGCGTGAAATCGCTCAGGTCAGCGAGATGACCGAGCTGTTGGCGCACCCCTGACACGCATCTATAAAGAAGCCCCCCGTCCGAGTCCTGCTTGGCGGGGTTCGCAGGCGCGGGGCTTTTTTGTATGATGTCCGACCCGCGCGCACAGGGCGCCGAATGAGGTTGAGCATGCAGGCCAACGAAGTTAAGAGCTTTCTTGAAGGAAAGCTGCCCGGAACGAAAGTAGAAGTCGAGGGCGAAGGCTGCAATTTCCAGCTGAACGTGATTAGCGATGAACTGGCGGCATTGAGCCCGGTCAAGCGTCAGCAGCAGGTCTATGCCCATTTGAACCCGTGGATCGTCGATGGCAGCATCCATGCGGTCACTATGAAATTTTTCAGCAGCACGGCCTGGGCCGAGCGCACCTGAGCCCAAGGGCGTCGAGATTCTTATGGATAAATTGATTATTACCGGTGGCGTTCGTCTTGATGGCGAAATCCGCATCTCCGGGGCAAAGAACTCTGCCCTGCCGATCCTGGCTGCCACCTTGCTGTGCGATGGCCCGGTGACCGTGGCCAACCTGCCGCACCTGCACGACATCACCACCATGATCGAGCTGTTCGGCCGCATGGGCATTGAACCGGTGATCGACGAGAAACTCGCCGTCGAAATCGACCCGCGCACCATCAAGACCCTGGTCGCACCGTACGAACTGGTTAAAACCATGCGTGCGTCGATCCTGGTGCTGGGCCCGATGGTTGCCCGTTTCGGTGAAGCCGAAGTCGCCTTGCCTGGCGGTTGCGCCATCGGTTCGCGTCCGGTTGACCTGCACATCCGTGGCCTGGAAGCCATGGGCGCGGTCATTGACGTCGAAGGCGGCTACATCAAGGCCAAGGCACCTGAAGGTGGCCTGCGCGGTGCGCACTTCTTCTTCGATACCGTCAGCGTGACCGGTACCGAAAACATCATGATGGCCGCCGCCCTGGCCAAGGGCCGTAGCGTGCTGGCCAACGCCGCTCGCGAGCCTGAAGTGGTCGACCTGGCGAACTTCCTGAACGCCATGGGCGCCAAGGTTTCCGGCGCCGGTACCGACACCATCACCATCGATGGCGTCGAGCGTCTGCACACCACCACTTATAAAGTGATGCCCGACCGCATCGAAACCGGCACCTACCTGGTGGCGGCGGCGGTGACCGGTGGTCGTGTGAAGGTCAAGGATACGGATCCGACCATCCTCGAAGCCGTTCTGGAAAAACTCCGTGAGTCCGGTGCCGAAATCACCTGCGGCGAAGACTGGATCGAGCTGAACATGCACGGCAAGCGTCCGAAAGCCGTCAACGTGCGGACCGCTCCGTACCCGGCGTTCCCGACCGACATGCAGGCACAGTTCATCTCCCTTAACGCCATTGCCGAAGGCACCGGTGCCGTGATCGAGACGATCTTCGAAAACCGCTTCATGCACGTGTACGAACTGCATCGCATGGGCGCCAAGATTCAGGTCGAAGGCAATACGGCTATCGTTACCGGCACCGAGAAACTCAAAGGCGCGCCAGTCATGGCCACCGACCTGCGCGCTTCGGCCAGCCTGGTCATCTCGGCACTGATCGCTGAAGGCGATACCCTGATCGATCGCATCTACCACATAGACCGTGGCTACGAGTGCATCGAAGAGAAACTGCAGATGCTGGGCGCGAAGATCCGTCGCGTTCCGGGCTAGTACCTGCTGCATGGGCATAAGGATGTGCCCGTTGATTTGTTGAAGTCGAGCCGTTTTCGGCTCGACGTGTGTCCGGCGCCATTTGCGACCGGGCATGAGTACCTTGATAAGGACTGACGTTTCCCATGTTGACCATCGCACTGTCCAAGGGCCGCATCCTTGACGACACCTTGCCGCTTCTGGCTGAAGCGGGCATCGTGCCGACCGAGAATCCGGACAAGAGCCGCAAGCTGATCATTCCCACGACCCAGGAAGATGTACGCCTGCTGATCGTGCGTGCCACCGATGTGCCGACCTATGTCGAACATGGTGCTGCCGACCTCGGCGTCGCTGGTAAAGATGTGCTGATGGAATACGGCGGCCAGGGCCTGTACGAGCCGCTGGACCTGCAAATTGCCCAGTGCAAGCTGATGACTGCAGGCAAGGTCGGCGCGGTCGAGCCCAAGGGCCGCCTGCGTATCGCTACCAAGTTCGTCAACGTTGCCAAGCGCTACTACGCCGAACAGGGCCGTCAGGTCGACATCATCAAGCTCTACGGCTCGATGGAACTGGCACCTCTGATCGGCCTGGCCGACAAGATCATCGACGTGGTCGACACCGGCAACACACTGCGGGCCAACGGCCTGGAGCCACAGGATTTCATCGCGGCCATCAGCTCCCGACTGATCGTCAACAAGGCTTCGATGAAAATGCAGCACGCCCGTATCCAGGCGTTGATCGACACCCTGCGCAAGGCAGTGGAGTCTCGACACCGCGGCTGATTCACCCGCGCGACGTTAAGTCGCGCCCGTCTATCCGCCTCATAGCCAGAATTCTCAGGTGCCCAAGCGGATGGAGTGCTAGCTTCGGGCGCCTGAGTTTTTTGCCAATCCTATGAGGCTCTCGCTATGACCGCACCGACTGCAATTCGCCGACTCAACGCTGCTGACCCGGATTTTGCGCATCATCTGGATCATCTGCTGAGCTGGGAAAGTGTGTCTGACGACTCGGTCAATCAGCGAGTGCTGGACATCATCAAGGCCGTGCGTGAGCGTGGCGACGCGGCACTGGTGGACTTCACCCGTCAGTTCGACGGCCTGGACGTGAAGTCCATGGCCGACCTGATCCTGCCGCGTGAGCGTCTGGAACTGGCGCTCACCCGCATCTCCGTGGCCCAACGCGAAGCCCTGGAAGTCGCCGCGGCTCGTGTGCGCAGCTACCACGAAAAACAGAAGCAGGACTCCTGGAGCTATACCGAAGCCGACGGCACCGTGCTGGGCCAGAAAGTCACGCCGCTGGATCGCGCCGGCCTGTACGTACCGGGCGGCAAGGCATCGTACCCGTCGTCGGTGCTGATGAACGCGATTCCAGCCAAGGTCGCTGGCGTCACTGAAGTGGTCATGGTCGTGCCGACCCCGCGCGGTGAAATCAACGAGCTTGTGCTGGCAGCGGCCTGCATCGCCGGTGTCGACCGCGTGTTCACCATTGGCGGTGCTCAGGCCGTTGCCGCATTGGCTTACGGTACCGAAAGCGTGCCGAAGGTCGACAAGGTGGTCGGTCCGGGCAACATCTATGTCGCCACCGCCAAGCGCCACGTGTTTGGCCAGGTCGGAATCGACATGATCGCCGGCCCTTCGGAAATCCTTGTGGTGTGCGACGGCCAGACCGATCCGGACTGGATCGCCATGGATCTTTTCTCCCAGGCCGAGCACGACGAAGACGCCCAGGCCATTCTGGTCAGCCCCGACGCCGAGTTCCTCGACAAGGTCGCCGCCAGCATCGCCAGGCTGATGCCGACCATGGAGCGCGCCGCGATCATTGAAACCTCGATCAATGGCCGTGGTGCACTGATCAAGGTGCGTGACATGGAGCAAGCCATCGAAGTCGCCAACCGCATCGCGCCGGAGCACCTCGAATTGTCCGTTGCCGATCCTCACGCCTGGCTGCCGCAGATCCGCCACGCTGGCGCGATCTTCATGGGCCGTCACACGTCCGAAGCCCTGGGTGATTACTGCGCAGGCCCGAACCACGTGTTGCCGACCTCCGGCACTGCGCGCTTCTCTTCGCCGCTGGGTGTGTACGACTTCCAGAAACGCTCGTCGATCATCTTCTGCTCCGAGCAGGGCGCGTCCGAGTTGGGCAAAACCGCTTCCGTGCTGGCCCGTGGCGAGTCGCTGACCGCGCACGCCCGTAGTGCCGAATATCGCATCGTTGACGACAAGCAGGGGAACTGAACATGAGTAAATTCTGGAGCCCGTTCGTCAAGAATCTGGTGCCTTACGTCCCGGGTGAGCAGCCGAAGCTGGCAAAGCTGGTGAAGCTCAACACCAACGAAAACCCGTACGGCCCATCGCCAAAAGCCCTTGCGGCGATGCAAACCGAACTGAATGACAACCTGCGTCTGTACCCGGACCCGAACAGCGATCTGCTCAAGCAAGCCGTCGCCAGGTACTACGGCGTACAAGGCAATCAGGTGTTCCTCGGCAACGGTTCAGACGAAGTGCTGGCGCACATCTTCCACGGTTTGCTGCAGCACGATCAGCCGCTGCTGTTCCCGGACATCAGCTACAGCTTCTACCCGGTCTACTGCGGGTTGTACGGCATCAAGTTCGATGCGGTGCCGCTGGACGAGCAGTTCCAGATCAACCCGGCGGACTACGCCAAACCGAACGGCGGGATCATTTTCCCCAACCCGAACGCACCGACCGGTTGCCTGTTGGCACTGGAAGCTGTGGAGCAGATTCTCAAGGCCAGCCCGGATTCGGTGGTGGTGGTCGACGAGGCTTACATCGATTTCGGCGGCGAGACGGCAATCACGCTGGTCGATCGTTATCCGAACCTGCTGGTGACCCAGACCCTGTCCAAGTCCCGTTCCCTGGCCGGTCTGCGGGTTGGCCTGGCGGTCGGGCATCCGGACCTGATCGAGGCGCTGGAGCGGATCAAGAACAGTTTCAACTCCTATCCGCTGGATCGCATGGCCAATGTCGGCGCTGCCGCCGCGTTCGACGATCGCGAGTATTTCGACAAGACCTGCCGGTTGGTGATCGAGAATCGCGAGAAGGTCGTTGCACAGCTAGAGGAGAAGGGTTTTGAAGTGCTGCCATCGGCGGCGAACTTCATCTTCGCTCGCCACTCCCGGCACGATGCGGCGGGGCTTGCGGCGAAGTTGCGTGAGCAAGGCGTGATCGTCCGGCACTTCAAGCAGGAACGGATTGCCCAGTTCCTGCGGATATCCATCGGCACGCCAGAGCAGAATCAGGCGCTGATCGACGGACTAGGCGACCTCTAAACCACCACTGCCCCCTGTAGGAGCGAGCCTGCTCGCGATGGTGTGTCAGATAAATCAACGGTGACTGACACACCAT
>NZ_JBGCUL010000246.1:0-5843 GCF_054177685.1 Pseudomonas sp. P5_A2_2 | reverse complement strand
GAATCACACGGTACTCGATCAGCGCCCGGTCGCGGTGACCGCCCAGGGAGTACAGGCCGGTCAGGATGCTGGAAATCTGATGCTCGATTTCTTCATGGCTGATGATCCGGCCGGACACCGAGCGATATCGGCCTTCAAAACGGTCGGCGATGACCAGGATGCCATCGCCGCCAGCGCCCTGGGCCGGTTTGATCACGAAGTCGCTGCGTGCGCCGATGATCTCTTCGAGATTGTCGATTTCCTTCTCGGTGGAGATCACGCCATACAGCTCGGGCACATGGATGCCGGCGGCGATGGCGCGCTCCTTGGTGATGATCTTGTCATCGACGATCGGGTACAGGCTGCGCTTGTTGTACTTGAGCACATAGTCTGCGTTACGCCGATTGATCCCCATGATGCCTCGGGCTTCCAGGGCCTTCCAGGTCTTCCAGAAGCCGAACATCAGGCGTCAGCCTTTTTCAGGAAAGCCTTGAAACGCACGAGTTCAGTCAGGCGATAACCGCGATAACGACCCATGGCCAGCATGAAACCCACCAGGATCAGCAGGATCGCCGGGAAAGTGAACACGAAGTACACCAGTTCCGGCACGGTCATGATCAGGTGCGCCAGGGACGCGGCGAACAGTGTGCCAATGGCCACTTTCATCGCATGGCCGCCGCCACGTTCTTCCCAGGTGATCGACAGGCGTTCGATGGTCATGGTCAGGATCACCATCGGGAACAGCGCCACCGACAAGCCGCGCTCCAGGCCGAGTTTATGGCTGAACAGGCTGATGGCTGCGATCAACACCACCACAAAGGTCAGCACCACCGACAGCCTCGGCAACATTTGCAGCTTCAGGTGTTCAAGGTAGGAGCGCAGCGACAGGCCCAGTGCCGTGATGATGGTAAACAGCATGATGCCGAAGCCGAGCTGGGTTTCGCGGAAGGCCAGGGCGATCAGTACCGGGGTGAAGGTGCCGAGGGTCTGGATGCCGATCAGGTTGCGCAGGATCAGGATCACCAGCACGCCGATCGGGATCATCACCATGATCATGAAGGTCTGCTGGGTTTGCAGCGGCAGGCCGTACAGCGAGTACTCGAGGAAGTTGGCGTCGGTGTTTTCGTCGGTCAGCTTGGCCAGGCGAATGGCGTTCATTTCGCTGTTGTTCAGGCTGAAGGTTACGTTGGCTTTCTTGCCGCCGTCGACGGTGATCAGGTTTTCGTCGCCGGTCCACCACAGCAGGCGGTCGGTCGGCAGGCCCTGTTCACCGGTTTCCGGGTTGAAGTACAGCCAGTTGGTGCCATTGAAACTGCGCAGCCACAGTTCCGGTATTTGCGGCTGGTCGGCCACCAGGCGGATGGTGTGGACCTTCTCGACCGGCACGTGGGCGATGGACAGTAGCAACTCGACGATTTTTGCCTTGTGTGCGGTGGACGGATCACCGGCCAGCAACAGCTTCACGTTGTCGTCGTTGAGGTTGTTGACTCGCTTGATGGATTCGCCGACGAAGGTTTCGACGTCGGCCGAGTGCTGGCGAATCGGTGCGAGCAGAGCTTCGGCGGCGATTTTTTCCGGACCTTCGATGGCCATGCTGTCGCGAAAGGTCGGGCCTTTGATCTTGGCTTTCTCACCGGAATAACGCTTGGTCAGCACCAGGCGGTAATACAGCGTCTGATTGCCTTTGGCCCGGCGCGCCGACCAGGTGACCTTGCGGTTGCCGTCGACCCGGTTCACGGCCACGCCGTAGTTATTGGAGATGARACTCTCGTTGAGGCTGACGAAGTCGCGGCTCAGCGGCGGCACGAACATCTGGATCTTGACCGGGTCCTTGGCACTGGCGACGAACTCGACCTTGGCGTCGATGTTCCACAGGTCGTCAGTGGCGTCTTCGGTCACCGGGATGCCCAGTACGAAGATCTGATAGGCCGTAACTGAAATGCCCAGCGCCACCAGGATGGCGATCAGCAGTTTCAGATGAAGGGTAAGAGAGCGCATTTGAATTACTCGGCGGTATAAGCGTCGGTGGTGCAGGCGGGTTTGCCGGCAGCATATTTAAGGCTGGGGTCGACCAGTGCATCGAAGCGTTTGAGGGCTTCGGAGCCAATCAGTAGCGGGTATTGGAAAGCGCTGCGGTCGGTCAGGTTCACTTCGATGCTGCGCAGGGCCGAGCCCATGCAGATGTCCAGTTCGATCACCGGGCGGGCAGTGTACTTCTTGCCTTCCTCCGGGTCGTAGTCGCCGGCCCGGCGCTTGATCTTGCTGACACGGGCCAGCGGGCGTTCGATCGGGTGCGAATGGGCGGTGTCGATGGCCAGATAAAAGCGCACCCACGACTCGCCGTTGCGTTTGAAGCGTTTGATATCCCGTGCACTCAGGGACGCGGTTTTTGCCCCGGTGTCGAGTTTGGCCGCCACTTCCAGATCGATGCCATTGAGCGATGCGTACTCATTGAGGCCATACACGGTCTTTTCCCCGGCGATTGCGAAGCCGGGCATGCAAAGGAAATAAAGGAAGGCAGGGAAGGGCTTGAGTCTCATAAATCCTGGTGCGCAGCGGTCCGACTTGATTCAAGGCCCTGGCATCGCTGCGCAAGCTCCCTCGTATGCCTGTCAGGTTTTTATGACAGGCAGTGCAGATGTGACAAACAAATGCGGGCGGCATTCTAGCACGGTAGTTTGATGGCGCCAGCGCTGGCCGGTGGCTATAAACAGAGGGGTTGCTTCGTTATGGTGCAGCCGGTTATCAGAAGATTGTCGACAATATCGATTTAACCTTTGACTGTGTCGCCTGTATTMGTTAGTTTTTGCGGCACTGGCTCACAAGGTGTCGACAATATGCTGGATCAACTCGATCCCCCCGTTTCAGCGCAAGACGATACGGAGACCCTGTCCGAGAACGTCTTCCGACGCATTCAGGCGGCTATCGTCAAAGGCGAGATTGCGCCGGGCAGCAAAATCTCCGAACCGGAGCTGGCACGCACCTACGGCATCAGCCGTGGCCCGTTGCGCGAGGCCATCCACCGTCTGGAAGGCCAGCGCCTGCTGGTTCGCGTGCCGCATGTCGGCGCGCGGGTGGTGTCGCTCAATCACGCTGAGCTGCTGGAACTCTACGAAATCCGCGAATCCCTGGAAGGCATGGCCTGTCGCCTCGCCGCCGAGCGCATGAGCGTCGAAGAAATCGACGAGCTGCGTCGGGTCCTGGAAACCCACGAGCGCGATGAGGCGTTTCAGGCCGGGAGAGGCTACTACCAGCAGGAAGGCGATTTCGACTTCCATTACCGAATCATCCAGGGCAGCGGCAACCGCACGCTGACCCAAATGCTCTGCGGCGAGCTCTATCAACTGGTGCGCATGTACCGCATCCAGTTTTCCACCACGCCCAATCGCCCGCACCAGGCGTTCGCCGAGCACCACCGCATTCTCGATGCCATCGCCGACCGTGACGGTGAGCTGGCCGAGTTGTTGATGCGCCGTCACATCGGCGCCTCCAAACGCAATATCGCCCGTCATTACCAGGACGGCGTCAACCCGACAGCCAAACGAGGTGAGTCATGAGTTTGAACAAGAGCACACCAGGCCAGCGTTTCCGCGATGCGGTCGCCAGCGAACACCCACTGCAAGTGGTCGGCGCGATCAATGCCAACCACGCGCTGCTGGCCAAGCGCGCCGGTTTCAAGGCGATCTACCTGTCGGGTGGCGGGGTGGCTGCCGGCTCCCTCGGCGTGCCTGACCTGGGCATCACCGGCCTGGATGACGTGCTGACCGACGTGCGCCGTATCACCGATGTTTGCGACCTGCCGTTGCTGGTGGACGTGGATACCGGTTTCGGTTCCTCGGCGTTCAACGTCGCTCGCACCGTCAAGTCGATGATCAAATTCGGCGCCGCGGCGATTCACATCGAAGACCAGGTTGGCGCCAAGCGCTGCGGTCACCGTCCTAACAAGGAAATCGTGACCCAGCAGGAAATGGTCGACCGCATCAAGGCCGCCGTCGATGCGCGTACCGATGACAGCTTCGTGATCATGGCCCGTACCGACGCCCTGGCGGTGGAAGGCCTGGAGTCTGCCCTGGATCGCGCCGCCGCGTGCATCGAGGCCGGTGCGGACATGGTGTTCCCGGAAGCTATCACCGAGCTGGACATGTACAAGCTGTTCGCCAGCCGTGTGAAAGCGCCGATCCTGGCCAACATCACCGAATTCGGCGCGACGCCGCTGTACACCACCGAACAGCTGGCCGCTGCCGACGTATCGCTGGTGCTGTACCCGCTGTCGGCGTTCCGTGCCATGAACAAGGCCGCAGAAAACGTCTACACCGCGATCCGTCGCGATGGCACGCAACAAAACGTCATCGACACCATGCAGACGCGCATGGAGCTTTACGATCGCATCGACTACCACACCTTCGAGCAGAAGCTCGATGCGTTGTTCGCCGCTAAGAAGTAATCGAACCTTTTATATGTAGGAGCGAGCCTGCTCGCGATGGACGTCAACGATTACGTGGTGTCCATGATGCACCGAGGTGTTACATCCACCTTCGCGAGCAGGCTCGCTCCTACAGGTTTCTCTGACAAAAAGAATATTGGAGACAAAAAATGGCCGAAGCAAAAGTACTCAGTGGCGCCGGGCTCCGTGGCCAGGTAGCCGGGCAAACCGCACTGTCCACCGTGGGGCAGTCGGGCGCCGGTCTGACCTATCGTGGTTATGACGTACGTGAACTGGCGGCTGACGCACAGTTCGAAGAAGTCGCCTACCTGCTGCTGTACGGCGAGCTGCCGAACAAAGCGCAACTGAACGCCTACATCGACAAACTGAGCAAGCTGCGTGACCTGCCGCAAGCACTGAAAGAAGTGCTGGAACGCATCCCCGCCGACGCCCACCCGATGGACGTGATGCGCAGCGGTTGCTCGTTCCTCGGCAACCTGGAACCGGAGAACGATTTCTCCGAGCAACACGACAAGACCGACCGCCTGCTGGCCGCGTTCCCGGCGATCATGACTTACTGGTACCACTTCAGCCACGAAGGCAAGCGCATCGATTGCGTGAGTGACGAGCCGTCCATCGGCGGCCACTTCCTGCACCTGCTGCACGGCAAGAAACCGAGCGAGCTGCACGTCAAGGTGATGAACGTTTCGCTGATCCTCTACGCAGAGCACGAGTTCAACGCGTCGACCTTCACCGCACGTGTTTGCGCGTCGACCCTGTCCGACCTGTATTCGTGCATCACGGCGGCCATCGGCTCGCTGCGCGGCCCGCTGCACGGTGGTGCCAACGAAGCGGCGATGGAAATGATCGAGCGTTTCTCGACGCCGGAAGACGCGATCAAGGGCACCCTCGGCATGCTCGAGCGCAAGGACAAGATCATGGGCTTCGGCCACGCGATCTATAAGGACAACGATCCGCGTAACGAGGTGATCAAGGGCTGGTCGAAAAAACTCGCTGACGAAGTGGGTGACAAGGTGTTGTTCCCTGTGTCCGAAGCCATCGACAAGACCATGTGGGAGCAGAAGAAACTGTTCCCGAACGCCGATTTCTACCATGCCTCGGCGTACCACTTCATGGGCATTCCGACCAAGTTGTTCACACCGATTTTCGTCTGCTCGCGCCTGACCGGCTGGGCCGCCCACGTGTACGAACAACGTGCCAACAACCGCATCATCCGTCCAAGCGCCGAGTACGTAGGCGTTGAACAGCGCAAGTTCGTACCAATCGAACAACGCTGAATGGTGGAGGTCGGCACCGGGATCTGAATGCAACGCAGATCCCTGTGGGAGCGAGCTTGCTCGCGATGACGGGCTGACATTCAACATCAATGTCGCCAGTTCCATCGCTATCGCGAGCAAGCTCGCTCCCACAGGGGTTTGTG
>NZ_JBGCUL010000245.1:0-5848 GCF_054177685.1 Pseudomonas sp. P5_A2_2 | reverse complement strand
CGTTGAGCCCTAGACGCATCAAGTTGCGCGCCCTCGTCGAGGGCTGCTTCCATTGGCGCCAGATGATACAGCGAAGTTTGTGACGCACCCAGCCATCAAGATACTCAAGTGGCCGCTTGCTCTGACTCAGCTTGAAGTAGCCAGCCCAACCRCGCAGTACGGGGTTTATCCGCTCGATGACGCTCGCCACTTTGTGGCTTCGCGTTGTGCGCAGCARRCTTCGRAGTCGGTCGCGTARGCGATCCAGACTCATCGTTGCCACTCTTAGTCTCGGCTGTTGATGCCAGCTCATCCCATAGCCCAAGTAATCACACATCCACGACCCGGCTACTCGGCTCTTTTCCCGGTTCAGCGTCAGTTTCAGGCGCTCGCTCAGGAAACGCTCAACGCTGGCCATCACCCGTTCACCTGCKCGACGACTGCGCACATAAATGTTCGCGTCATCGGCATACCGCACGAAGCGATGGCCCCGCCGCTCCAATTCACGATCAAGTTCGTTGAGCAGGATATTCGACAGCAACGGCGAGAGCGGGCCGCCTTGCGGCGTCCCTTCCTGCCGTCGGCTGACGAGGCCGCCTGACATCGTTCCCGCTTCGAGGTAGCGACGGATCAGCGTGAGGACGCGTTTGTCTTCGATTTGACGCGCAACATGGGCCATCAGAACATCATGGTTGACCCGATCAAAGAACTTCTCCAGATCGAGTTCCACGCACCAGCGGTGACCCGCCGCCGCGTGGGCACGGGCCGTTTCGATAGCTTGATGAGCGCTTCTGCCCGGACGAAAGCCGTAGCTGTAGTCCGAGAACAGCGGATCAAAGATAGGTGTGAGCTGTTGCAGCAAAGCCTGTTGGATCAGGCGATCCACGACRCWGGGRATACCCAGTTGCCGTGTTCCGCCTTTGGGYTTGGGGATGTCGACGGCGCGTACACCTTGCGGKTGGTACTCGCCGGCCAGCAACCGRGYCTTGAGGATCGGCCAATACTGTTTCACRTAGCCYGCCAATTGGTCGACCGTCATGCCATCGGCACCCGGYGCRCCCTTGTTGCTGACTACGCGTTGATACGCACGCTTGAGGTTGGCCGGTGCAAGCACCCGCGCCATCAGCGTGTCCGGCTCCGCGTTCGTCCACGTCACAGACGCCGTCGATGCTTGCGCCCTGTCAGCCGTCATCCTCGGATACCGTCCGGGACTTGGGGTAACAGTTTTCTCTGGGAGAATATTCTGCGTTTCAACATTCGACGAGACTCTGACGCCTACTGGCGGCATAACCTGTTCGGCCCTTGGTGACGGGGTTAYTCGCCACTTACTACGGCTTCRGCTGACTTCTGCACGCTCATCCCGTCGCCTCTCGACGCTCGGTAGCACAATGGCAAACGTGCAGATCTCCCAGGGTAATTCGCGCGACCTTCCTGCTTATGCCTGTCGGATCTACGTCACAGCGTTCTGTGCAAGTATCGGGCTTTGAAGATGCTTGCCTYCTTACCCCGCTGCGCCGCCTCTATCCGCTTCCTGTTCGTCAGGCCAGCATTTTGCCTCGGGCTTCCTTCAGATTCGCAGTCACCCGCGACACCCTTGCCTCTGGCTAACACTTCCCCTTGCCGGGTGTGTAGAGGACTTTCACCTCCAAGTCACCAGCGAGGCCACCACAGCCAAGCTGGTTGCGCTTACGCGCAACGCGCCATGCCTGGCGCACAAACAAAACGGGCCTGCAATGCAGGCCCGTTTTCATGGGAAGGTAAAAAAGTGAATCAGGTGTCAGCCGTTAAGTGCTGCCTGTTCGTTCTCAAGAAACTCTTCTTCCAGCAGATGGTCGGCATGGGCGCCACTCTCGATGGGCACCACATTGGCTCGTTTGCCGCGCAATTTGCCGAACATATGCTCCAGCGCATGTTCAAGCTTGGTGGCCGCTCCGTCGATCGCCTGCTCCATGGTGGAGGCTTTATGGGTGACGGAAACCGGTTGATGGCCTTTTGGCCGCGCCTCCAGTTGGCAGCGCATGTCGTGGGGACCCGGCTTGTCGCCGTTCTCGTCCCGCAGGTGAACCTCGACTCGTGTCAGGTCCTCTTCGTAGCGTTCGAGCGTGCTCTCAATGGTCGTACGTACCCACTCCTCCAGTCGTTTACTGCCTTGAATATGGTTATCGCTATTGACTTGGATTTGCATAGTTCATCCCTTATTTCAGCTAGCTCGCGAGAGGCCGGTCAGCTAAGCCCTTGGGCGTCGTCACCGTGACCTCTTACTTACACAATCGGTCTGTACGCTGAACAATTCAACCCCTGAAAAAAGATAAATATTCATACGCAAAAAAAGCCGGACAACGAGCAAAAGCACTGTTACTGTCGGGAGTTGGGTCGCCCTGCTCTTACGTAATAATTGCTCACATTTGCCGCTCCCCCAACGGGTGCAAGCTGCGAAAAGCGCCCGCCTCCTCCACCAACCAATCGTGCACCGCGCGCACACCCGGATGGCTCAATGCCCCTGGTGCGTAAAGCAGCATGTAGCGCTTGTGATTGGGCACCGCCAGGCCGAACGGCACGATCAACGCCCCACGCTCCAGCTCATCGTTGAGCAGTGTCCGTCGGGCAATCGCCACCCCCATCCCGGCGATGGCCGCTTCGATCGTCAGGTGATTGCGATTGAAGGTATGCCCGCGTCGCACATCCGCCCCCTCGAAGCCGATGGCGTTGAGGTAAAACTCCCATTCCGCGTACTCATAGCTGCCGCGCCAGGCGGTGATGTCGTGCAGCAAGGGGAAGTGCATCAGGTCTGCCGGACCGTGCAGCGGCGGACGACCGCGCAACAGGCTCGGCGCGCACACCGGAAAAATCTGCTCATCGAGCAAGGCTGTGGATAACAGGCCGGGGTAACTGCCGTCGTTCAGGTCGATCGCCAGGTCGAAGTCGCCTTCATGCAACGGTACGCTGCTGTCCTCGGCTACCAGGCGCAACTGAATATCCGGAAAACGCTGCTGCAAACGCGGCAGGCGTGGCGTCAGCCATTTGCTCAGGAACGACGGAATCGAACGTACCCGCAGAATCCCGCTGATCATGCCCGCATCCAGTCGCCGCAATTCCGCGTCGATGCTGCCAAATGCCTCGTTGACGGTAATGGCCAGGCGCTGGCCCTCGGCGCTCAGCTCGACTCCGCGGGCGCGGCGGTGAAACAGGCGAAAACCCAGGCGCTCTTCCAGCTGGCGGATCTGCTGGCTGACGGCTCCCGGGGTGATGTGCAGCTCCTCGGCGCAACGGGTGAACGACAAGTGCCGCGCGGCACAGGCAAACACGTTCAGCCAGACATACGTCTGGGCGTGTAATTGACGACTCATCGTTTAGTCCTGCTAAAGGATGTCTTAGGAATYTTCGTTGGTCACGTAGGACCTTGGCAGGCAGTATCGCCGACATTGCGCTTGTCCTACAAAAATGGCGGCGATTCCTCTTCCATTGCTTGTATAGGCTTTAGCATGGCTATCAGTGTTTTCGATCTCTTCAAAGTCGGCATCGGCCCGTCCAGTTCCCATACCGTCGGTCCGATGCGCGCCGCCGCAACCTTTGCCCAAGCGCTGGTCGATCAGGGTTTTCTGGCTGATGTGCGACGAGTGGAAATCCGCCTCTACGGTTCTCTGTCAGCGACCGGTGTCGGCCACGCAACGGACCGCGCCTGCGTCATGGGCCTGATGGGCGAATGGCCCGACCGCATCGATCCCACCACCATCGACAGCCGCATTCACACCCTGCGCGAAACCGGTCAGTTGCCTCTGGCAGGCATTGCGGACATTGCCTTCGACTGGCAACGCGATCTCCTGCTGCTAGACGAAAGCCTGCCCTACCACCCCAACGCCATGTCCCTGACAGCTTTCGGTGAAACCGGCCAATTGTTCGAGCAAACGTACTACTCGGTTGGCGGAGGTTTCATCATTGAAGCGGCTGAAGCCGAATCCGGTATCGCACCGGCTGGCGATGTGGTGCTGCCTTACGATTTCTCCAGCGCCGCCGAGCTGCTCAAACTGTGCAACCAGCACGGGCTGCGGGTGAGCGAACTGATGATGGCCAACGAACGGGCTTGGC
This sequence comes from Pseudomonas sp. P5_A2_2, assembly GCF_054177685.1. Lineage (NCBI taxonomy): Bacteria > Pseudomonadati > Pseudomonadota > Gammaproteobacteria > Pseudomonadales > Pseudomonadaceae > Pseudomonas > Pseudomonas sp. P5_A2_2. Next base: position 1,783 of record NZ_JBGCUL010000245.1, on the reverse strand, counting down.
GCAGTGACACGCAGATCCGCCAGGGCCTGCTGAATATCTGGTCGGTGATGCGTGAATGCGTCGAGCAAGGCTTGCGCCACGAAGGCGTCCTGCCCGGCGGTCTGAATGTTCCACGTCGAGCAGCGAAACTGCATCGCAGCCTGCAGGAAATCGGCAAGCCGAATGTCATTACGTCCACTTTGTCGGCAATGGAATGGGTCAACCTGTACGCCCTTGCCGTCAACGAAGAAAACGCAGCCGGCGGGCGCATGGTCACGGCGCCGACCAACGGCGCGGCAGGGATCATTCCGGCGGTGCTGCACTACTACATGAAATTCAATGCCGATGCGTCTGACGACGACGTAGTCGCGTTCTTCCTGGGTGCAGCGGCCGTCGGCATCCTGTGCAAGAAAAACGCTTCGATCTCCGGGGCCGAAGTCGGTTGTCAGGGTGAAGTCGGCTCCGCCTGCGCCATGGCCGCCGCGGGCTTGGCAGAGGTGCTTGGCGCCACCCCGGAGCAGCTGGAAAACGCCGCCGAAATCGGCCTGGAACACAACCTCGGCCTCACCTGCGACCCGGTTGGCGGACTGGTGCAAGTGCCGTGCATCGAGCGCAACGCAATCGCCGCAGTGAAAGCCATCAACGCCACGCAAATGGCCCTGCGTGGCGACGGCCAGCACTTCATTTCCCTGGACCGGGTGATTCGCACCATGCGCGACACCGGCGCCGACATGCACGACAAGTACAAAGAGACTTCACGGGGCGGACTGGCGGTGAACTGGGTGGAATGTTGATCGCTTTGGAGGCACGTCGAGGTTTATTGCCCTGAAACGTGCAGAAAACGCGGCCCCCGTAGGAGCGAGCTTGCTCGCGATGGTTGTGAACGATAACGCGCCAAACCAGATGGTTTGCGGCGCCTGAAGGTTATTCGCGAGCAGGCTCGCTCCTACAGAACGTGTTTTCTGTCCGACAATTTTGTCGGCATGCCCCTTGCTACATCCTTGCTGGAACAATGATGGCGAGATGACCGGTGGTCAGGCATTGCGAACCAACCCGATCACGGCCGGTCAACAACTGCACGTTCAATCAGGCGGTGACGCATCATGGACAACCCTTTCCAGCTCATTACCGATGCTTTTGCAGCGGATTACCAGATCAACCTGAGCATTCAAGGCCTGGACGGCAGCATCATGCTGACGCTTTCCAACAGTGGCCGCGTGGTGGCCAAACGCATGATCAGCGCCGAACAACGCAATGACCCCCAACGTCTCAAGCGTCTGGTTCAAAGCATTCAATTCGGCATTGCCATCGAACAAGGCGACAGTGCCGTGGCCATCCTCGAATCCATGACCGATGGCGGCACGCGCAACCTGCCGCCACCCTCCACCAAAGGCCGGCCCCGACCCGCCATTGGGCTTTAAAGCTCGCCCTTTTCTACTTCCGGATGCTCACTGGAGCCCGCACCTGTTTTGCGGTGTGGGTTCTCGATCTTCACCGAAGGAAATTGCGACGAAGCGTAACGCACCACCAGAATCGCAAACGCCAGCAGCAGAATCCCGCCGCACAGGTAGATGATCCCCAGGTCCGGCGGGTTGTGGTGCGARACGTTGGAGATCAGCARCCGCGTCAGCGCGGTGATCGCCACGTARATCAGGAARCGCACCGGCATGTGATTGGTCTTGAAGTARATCCCGACCATMGCTCCCAGTTCCAGATAGATGAACAGCAGCAAGATGTCATCGATCTTGATGTGCCCCTCCTCGATCATCCCGAGGAATTCCATCACCGCCGCCCACGCGGTCAC
>NZ_JBGCUL010000244.1:0-5868 GCF_054177685.1 Pseudomonas sp. P5_A2_2 | reverse complement strand
CGACTGACACACCATCGCGAGCAGGCTCGCTCCTACAGGGATCTTCATCGGGATAATTATTTGCGGGCGACGATGACCGCCCGCATCGGCGCCGGCAGCCCTTCAATTGTCTTGCTGTGATCCTCGGGATCGAGGAAGTCACTGAGCGACTGATACTTCATCCACTCCGTCCCGCGCTGTTCCTCGACCGTGGTGGTGCTCACATCCACGCACTTTACATCGGTGAACCCTGCGCGACGCAACCACAATTCCAGCGCCGGTACCGACGGCAGGAACCACACGTTGCGCATCTGCGCGTAGCGGTCTTCCGGCACCAGCACCTGGTGCTTGTCACCCTCGACCACCAGGGTTTCCAGCACCAGTTCACCGCCCTTGACCAGGCAATCCTTCAGCGCCAGCAAATGCTCGATCGGCGAACGACGGTGGTAGAACACGCCCATGGAAAATACCGTGTCGAAACCTTCGAGGCTTGGCGGCAGGTCTTCGAACGGGAAGGGCAGGTGCCAGGCATTCGGCTCGGAAAGGTAACGCTGCACCGCCTGGAACTGGCAGAAGAACAGCCAGTTGGGGTCGACACCGATCACGCTGTCCGCGCCGGCGCCGAGCATGCGCCACATGTAATAGCCATTGCCGCAGCCGACATCGAGGATGCGCTTGCCTTTCAGGTCCAGGTGCGGGGCGACCCGCGACCACTTCCAGTCCGAGCGCCATTCGGTGTCGACGTGCACGCCGAACAGGTCGAACGGCCCCTTGCGCCATGGCGACAGGCCCATCAGCGCGGAACGCATTTGCGCGCGGGTTTCAGCGTCGCAATCGGTGTCCAGCTTCAAGCCGTTGAGCAAATCGACTTCGCTCGGCTGGATCTTCGGCAGGGCGTCAAGCGCACTTTGCCAGCGCTCCAGATCGCCATGACCCTTTTCCATTTTCTTGTCGAGTTGTGCCTGCAGGGTGTTGGCCCAGTCGGCCAGCGGGGTGCCGGCCAGACGGCGGGCGAGGGGGGACAGATCAATCATGGCAAGGCAATCAACGAGGCAAAGTTAAGACACTGGAACCACGGCACGACTTTCGAGAACCCGGCGGCCAGCAGGCGTTCGCGGTGTTCTCCGAGGCTGTCGGGCTTCATGACGTTTTCGATGGCGCTGCGCTTCTGGGCGATTTCCAGCTCGCTGTAGCCGTTGGCGCGTTTGAAGGCGATGTGCAGATCGGTGRGCAGTGCGTGTTCCTGCTCGTCTTCGAAGCGCAGTTTTTCCGAGAGGATCAAGGCACCGCCGGGCAACAGGGATTGACGGATGCGTGTCAGCAACGCGGTGCGCTGGTCCGGGGCGATGAATTGCAGGGTGAAGTTCAGCGCGACCACCGAGGCCGGCTGGAACTCCAGCGCGAGAATGTCGCCCTCGATCACTTCAACCGGCAGCAACTCCTGGAACATCGAATCCTGACCGTTGAGGTACTCGCGGCAGCGTTCGACCATCGCCGCCGAGTTATCCACAGCGATCACCCGGCAACCGTCGGTGCGCACGTGCCGGCGCAGGGCCTGGGTCACGGCACCCAGCGAAGAGCCCAGGTCGTAAAGCACGCTGCCCCGCTGGGCGAACTGCGCGGCGAGCACACCGAGGTTTTCGACAATAGTCGGATAACCCGGCACCGAGCGCTTGATCATGTCCGGGAACACCCGCACCACGTCCTCGTTAAAGGCGAAGTCAGGCACCTGGGCCAAAGGCTGGGCGAAAAGGCGATCGGATTCTTTGCTCACGGCGGTTCCAGCGGTGTAGGTGGAAAAGGCCGGCATTTTAGCCAAGTTGGCGCGGGGATGCGCGGGTTGTCTGATAAAGCGGTGGGATAGGTCTGGATTCTTCGTTGTCAGTGATATCGCTATCGCGAGCAAGCTCGCTCCCACAGGTAAAGCGCTATCCCTGTGGGAGCGAGCTTGCTCGCGATTGGGTCAACTCGGTTTCTGATCAAATGCCGAGGCAGTGATTCCCCATTGCCCCAGCCAATAACTGAGGATGATCACGTAAGGTGCGGCATCGAACGGCACCACAAACCGGCTGATGCCAATCACGCTGTCGGAGAACACAAACGCCACGGCACCACCTGCAGCCAGCAACGCCGAGCGTTTGGGCACATCGGTCCCGAGTCTGGCCAGAGCGCGCCAGAGCATCGCGCTGATGGCCAGGCCATAGACGATCACCGGAATCAACAATGGCCCCAGTCCGTTGGCAATCAGGATGCCCAACAGCACTGCGCCGACCACGAGGGCGATGATCAGCGGCAGCAGCGCCAGGCGCCGGCAATCGCTCAAGTAGGCTTTCAGATAGGCCAGGTGGGCGACCAGAAACGCCCCAAGGCCAAACACGAACAGATCCCCCGGCCATGCCAGCAACACATCGCCAAGCAGGGAGAAGATCAACCCCAGGCTGATCCAGCGCCGATATTCGCCGGGCGGTGCGTCATGCAGCCAGCCGAGCAGGGCCAGCACCGGCAGTGGCTTGACCAGCAGGCACAGCAAGGTGGCGTGCACGCTCAGGCCATAAAGAAAGGTCACCGCACCCATCAGCGCCAGAATCAGCCAGCCCACGCTCAGTTGACCGAGATCGCGCAGTCGAACGAATCCACCGGCAGCACTTCCGGTGCCCACGGCTGTTGCGAGGTCAGGCGCAAGCGCCCGGTGCCGGTCGCGAAGGCTTGAAAACGCCAGGTCGAAACTCCGGCCGAGCCGACGATGCCAGCATCTTCCGGGTTTCGATAAACCTCTGGCCCCAAGGCGTGTAGTACGCCACCGGCCGAATCCTGGATCGCCCAGCGATAACCCGTGGTCGGGTTGCTTGGCAGGGACAGGATCAGGTTTTGCCCGTTGGTGAGCTTCACCGGGCATTCGCTTTGTTTTTCCACGGTCACGTTGTTTGCAGGTTGCGTGGCGCATCCGGCCAGCAAGGCGAGGGCGAGGGGGGCAAGCAGGCGAATGTGGGACATAAAGTCAGTGGCTCCGGCGTTCACGACGAACGGCGAGCATAACTGAAGATGAGGCAAAGTGTGACAGCCAGCCTTGGACTGTGCTGCCAGAGCTGACGCCATCGTCGGATCGCCGCCCGGAGCAAGCTCGCTCCCACAGGGTTTTGCAGTGAACACAAAATTTGTGAACACCACCGATCATTGTGGGGAGCAATGCCCACACAGGTTTTTTACAGTGAACACAAAATGTGTGAACACCACTGACCACTGTGGGAGCGAGCTTGCTCGCGATAGCGGTAGTGCAGGCGCTACAGGAACATCAGAAAAGCACCTTCGCCACATCCGCAAACCGCTTGGCAAAGTGCACGGTAATCCCTTCCTTCAGATACTCCGGCAGTTCCTCGAAACTCCCCTGATTCGCTTCTGGCAGAATCAGCTCGAAAATCTTCTGTCGCCGCGCCGCAATCACTTTTTCCCGCACCCCGCCAATCGGCAGTACATGCCCGGTCAATGTCAGCTCACCGGTCATGGCCACGCCTTTCTTCGGCGGTTGATTGCGCGCCAGCGACAGCAGGGCACTGGCCATGGTCACACCGGCGCTCGGGCCGTCCTTCGGTGTGGCGCCTTCCGGCACGTGCAGGTGGACGAAAGCTTCGTCGAAAAATTTCGGATCGCCGCCATACGACTTCAGATGCGAACTGACGTAGCTGTAGGCGATTTCCGCCGATTCTTTCATCACGTCACCCAGTTGCCCGGTGAGCTTGAAGCCACGGTTGAGGGTGTGGATGCGTGTGGCTTCGATTGGCAGGGTCGCGCCGCCCATGCTGGTCCAGGCAAGGCCAGTGATCACGCCGACACCCGACAGCACCTGCTCGTTGCGGAACACCGGTTTGCCGAGCGACGTTTCGAGGTCTTTCGGCCCGAGCTTGATCACCGCTTTCGGCTCGTCGAGCAGTTTCATCACAGCTTTGCGCACCAGTTTACCGAGGTTTTTTTCCAGCTGACGCACGCCCGCTTCACGGGCATAACCGTCGACCAGTGCCTTGAGCGCGCTGTCGCTGATGCTCAGGCTGCCCTTGGACACRCCGGCYTTYTCAAGCTGCTTGGGCCACAGGTGACGCTTGGCGATGGCGACTTTTTCTTCGGTGATGTAACCCGACAGGCGAATCACTTCCATCCGGTCCAGCAACGGGCCGGGGATCGAATCGAGGGTGTTGGCGGTGCACACGAACAACACTTTCGACAGGTCCAGGCGCAGGTCCAGATAGTGGTCGAGGAATTCGACGTTCTGCTCAGGATCCAGGGTTTCCAGCAGCGCCGAGGCCGGGTCGCCCTGGTAGCTCTGGCCCATCTTGTCAATCTCGTCGAGCATGATCACCGGGTTCATCACTTCGACGTCCTTCAACGCCTGCACCAGTTTGCCCGGCTGTGCGCCGATGTAAGTGCGGCGGTGGCCCTTGATCTCGGCTTCGTCGCGCATGCCGCCAAGGCTGAAGCGATAGAACGGCCGGCCCAGGGATTCGGCGATGGATTTGCCGACGCTGGTCTTGCCCACGCCCGGCGGGCCCACCAGCAATACGATGGAGCCACTRATCTCGCCCTTATAGGCCCCGACCGCGAGAAATTCGAGGATGCGGTCCTTGATGTCGTCGAGGCCGGCGTGGTGTTTGTCCAGCACCTTGCGCGCGTGCTTGAGGTCGAGTTTGTCCTCGCCGTACACGCCCCACGGCACCGAGGTCGCCCAGTCGAGGTAGTTGCGGGTGACCGCATACTCCGGCGAGCCGGTTTCGAGCACCGACAGCTTGTTCATTTCCTCTTCGATGCGTTTCTGCGCTTGTGGCGACAGTACTTTACCGGTCAGTCGCTGTTCGAACTGCTCGAGGTCGGCGCTGCGGTCATCCTTGGTCAGGCCCAGCTCCTGCTGGATGACCTTGAGTTGCTCCTTGAGGAAGAACTCACGCTGATGCTCGCCGATCTTGCGGTTAACTTCAGCGGAAATCTCTTTTTGCAGGCGCGCGACCTCGACTTCCTTGCGCAGCATCGGCAGGACTTTTTCCATGCGCTTGAGCATGGGTACGCAGTCGAGGACTTCCTGCAGCTCACTACCGGTGGCCGAAGTGAGGGCGGCGGCGAAGTCGGTCAGCGGCGACGGGTCGTTGGGGCTGAAGCGGTTGAGGTAGTTCTTCAGCTCTTCGCTGTACAGCGGGTTGAGCGGCAGCAGTTCCTTGATCGCATTGATCAGCGCCATGCCGTAGGCCTTGACCTCGTCGGTCGGCTCGGTGGGCTGGTGCGGGTATTCGACTTCCACCAGGTACGGCGGGCGGTGATGCTTGAGCCAGGTCTTGAGGCGTACGCGGGTCAGGCCCTGGGCGACGAACTGCAGTTTGCCGTTTTCGCGGCTGGCGTGGTGCACCTTGACCAGCGTGCCGTACAGCGGCAGGGCCGAGGTGTCGAAGTGGCGCGGGTCATCCTGGGGCCTGTCCATGTAGAACAGGGCCAGGGAGTGGTGTTCGGACTTGGCCACCAGGTCGAGCGTCTCGGCCCACGGCTCTTCGTTGACGATGACCGGCAGGACCTGGGCCGGGAAGAACGGTCGGTTGTGAATCGGGATGATGTAGACCTTGTCCGGCAGGTTCTGGCCGGGCAAGGCCAGGCCTTTGCCGGGTTTGTGCTGTGGGGCGTTTTGCGGATCGGCGTATTCGCTCGGGTCTTCGGGGAATTCCTGCTGGTCGCTCATGGGGGCACCTGCGCAATGGGTATGGGTCTTAGATGGGGCAGGTTGGCGGTGGTTTCAACGGTCATTTTCTGCAATGCGGTGTTTCGCTGGTGTGTTCAGCGCAGAGACAGGTTAGCTGGATTTCGGCGCGACACCGTTCAACTGTAGGAGCGAGCCTGCTCGCGATAGCGGTCTGACAG
>NZ_JBGCUL010000243.1:0-5871 GCF_054177685.1 Pseudomonas sp. P5_A2_2 | reverse complement strand
ACGATCTGCCGTTGTTGCTGAAAGTGGATTACCCCCACGTGGTCAACCCGGATCCGGTGTTGCGCGAGCAGGCTGAAAAAGCCGGGTGGCCGATTCATCTCTGGAAGTAACCCGGATCCCTTGTAGGAGCGAGCCTGCTCGCGATAGCGGTGGATCAGGCGACGTTAATGTTGACCGACCTTCCGCCATCGCGAGCAGGCTCGCACCTACAGATTCAGGGTGGTCAGGTCAAGCGCTCGTCAATCACCAACACCACCTTCCCCGCCACGGTATTGCTCGCCAGCTCGGCGAACGCCGCCTCGGCATCCTTGATCGGAAAAGCTTTGGCCAATTGCGGGCTCAAGCGCCCCTCGGCAAACAACGGCCACACATGCAGGCGTAGATCGCTGAACAGATCAGCCTTGAACTGCTCATCACGGCTGCGCAGGRTCGAGCCCAGCAACTGCACACGCTTGGCCAGCACCTGGGCCAGATCCAGCTTGGCCTCGCGCCCGCCCATCAGACCGATCAACACCCAACGGCCATCCTGCGCGAGCAGCTTGAGGTTCAAGTCCGCGTAATTGCCGCCCACCGGGTCGAGAATCACGTCGAACGGCCCCAGATCCCGCAGGCTCTCCAGATCGCCATTGCGCACCACGCCGCCCTGGGCGCCCAGCGCTTCGCAGTACGCCAGTCGCTCGGCGGAGCCGACGCTGACCCAGCACGGGTTACCGAAGGCCTTGCACAGCTGAATAGCCGCTGAACCAATTCCACTTGCTCCGGCGTGCAGCAGAACTTTCTGACCCGGCTTGAGAGCAGCAAGTTGAAACAAATTCAGCCAGACCGTTGCATAGACTTCCGGCAGCGCTGCCGCTTCCGCCAGAGACATTTCGTCGGGAACCGGCAGCACGTGCCGTCCGTCGACAACCACCTCTTCGGCCATGCCGCCCCCGGCCAGCAAGGCGCAAACCCGATCGCCAATCTGCCAGGAGGAACCGGCGCCCACCTCGCTGATCACGCCCGAGCACTCTAGACCAAGCACTTGGCTGGCCCCTGGCGGCGGCGGATAAAGGCCGGCTTTCTGTAATAAATCGGCGCGATTGAGACCTGCTGCCGCCACTCGAATACGAACTTGTCCTACATCGCACGTAGGACTCGGCTCTTCAACCCACACCACTCGACCGTCAACGCCTTGCAATGCTTTCACAGTGCCTCCATAGTGAGTCTGGACTGAGCCCGAAGCTATAGCGTCGGGCTTTTTGCATTATGCGACCGGTTCCCAAAGATCCGGCGACTTCAAAGACGGCCTAATATGCGTTATCAATTGTCCCCGCGTCGAATCAGCATGAAGCATCTGTTCCCCAGCACTGCCCTCGCCTTATTCATCGGTATCGGCTTGCTGCCGATGTCGGGCAATACATTCGCAGCCAATAGCTGGGACAATCTTCAACCCGATCGTGACGAAGTGATCGCCAGTCTGAACGTCGTGGAGTTACTCAAACGCCACCACTACAGCAAGCCGCCACTCGATGACGCGCGCTCGGTGATCATCTACGACAGCTACCTCAAGCTGCTGGATCCGTCGCGTAGCTACTTCATGGCCAGCGACATTGCCGAATTCGACAAGTGGAAGACGCAGTTCGACGACTTCCTCAAGAGTGGCGACCTGAACGCCGGGTTCACCATCTACAAGCGCTACCTGGACCGCGTGAAGGCGCGTCTGGACTTCGCCCTTGCCGAGCTGGGCAAAGGCGTCGACAAGATCGACTTCACCACCAAGGAAACCTTGCTGATCGACCGCAAGGACGCTCCTTGGCTCAAATCCACCGCAGAACTCGATGACCTGTGGCGCAAACGCGTCAAGGATGAAGTGCTGCGGATGAAGATCGCCGGCAAAGAGCCCAAGCAGATCCAGGAAACCCTGACCAAGCGCTACAAGAACCAGTTGGCACGCCTGGACCAGACCCGCGCGGAAGACATCTTCCAGGCGTACATCAATACCTTCGCCATGTCCTACGACCCGCACACCAACTATCTGTCGCCGGATAATGCGGAGAACTTCGACATCAACATGAGCCTGTCCCTCGAGGGCATCGGTGCCGTGTTGCAGAGCGATAACGACCAGGTGAAAGTCGTACGCCTGGTGCCGGCAGGTCCGGCGGACAAGACCAAGCAGGTTGCACCGGCCGACAAGATCATCGGCGTTGCCCAGGGCAACAAGGAAATGGTCGACGTGGTGGGCTGGCGCCTGGACGAAGTGGTCAAGCTGATTCGTGGTCCGAAGGGCACCATTGTGCGCCTGGAAGTCATCCCGGCCAGCAATGCGCCGAACGACCAGACCACCAAGATCGTGCCGATCACCCGTGAAGCGGTGAAGCTCGAAGACCAGGCCGTGAAGAAATCGGTACTGAACCTGAAGCAGGACGGCAAGGACTACAAGCTCGGCATTATCGAAATCCCGGCGTTCTATCTGGACTTCAAGGCCTTCCGTGCCGGCGACCCGGATTACAAGAGCACCACCCGCGACGTCAAGAAACTGCTGACCGAGTTGCAGAAAGAGAAAGTCGACGGCGTGGTCATCGACCTGCGTAACAACGGCGGCGGTTCCTTGCAAGAGGCCACCGAGCTGACCAGCCTGTTCATCGACAAAGGCCCGACCGTGCTCGTGCGTAACGCCGATGGCCGCGTCGATGTCCTGGAAGATGAAAACCCGGGCGCATTCTACAAAGGCCCGATGGCGTTGCTGGTCAACCGCCTGTCCGCCTCGGCATCGGAGATTTTTGCCGGCGCCATGCAGGACTACCACCGCGCACTGATCATCGGCGGCCAGACCTTCGGCAAAGGCACCGTGCAGACCATTCAGCCGCTCAACCATGGCGAACTGAAACTGACCCTGGCCAAGTTCTACCGGGTTTCCGGGCAGAGCACCCAGCATCAGGGCGTCTTGCCGGACATCGATTACCCGTCGATCATCGACACCAAGGAAATCGGTGAAAGCGCCCTGCCGGAAGCCATGCCATGGGACACCATCAAGGCCGCCATCAAGCCTGCGCTGGATCCGTTCAAACCGTACATTTCGCAGCTCAAGTCCGAGCATGACGTGCGGACGGCCAAGGATGCAGAGTTCGTGTTCATCCGGGACAAGCTGGCCCTGGCGCAGAAACTGATGTTGGAAAAAACCGTCAGCCTCAATGAAGCCGAGCGTCGTGCCCAACATGCCGACATTGAAGCCAAACAGCTGGCCATGGAAAACATCCGTCGCAAGGCCAAGGGCGAAGAACCACTCAAAGAGCTGAAGAAAGAAGACGAGGACGTCATTGCGGCCGAAGATGACAAAACCAAACCGGAAGACGACGCCTACCTGAGCGAAACCGGGCGGATTCTGCTGGACTACCTGAAACTCAACACGGCAGTGGCCAAGCACTGAGTTTTTACAAACAGCTGATGGCAATTTAATGCTGACGCCCCCGGAGCGTCATCAAACAGTCATCGTTCTGTCGTGAAATGGAGGACCGGGCGTGCTCTTTACCAAGGGCACGCCCGGTCCTTTTTTTATCGCCAGAGATCGCCATGACCACAACCGAACAGCTGAGTGCATTGAGCTCGATCCTGACTCAAAGCGGTTTGCACAGCCTGTTCCAGCCGATCATCAGCCTCTCTGAACGACGCATTCTCGGCTACGAAGCCCTCAGTCGCGGCCCCTCCAACAGCCCTCTGCACTCCCCGGTCGCCCTGTTCGCCGTCGCCCGCCAGGCCGGACGTCTGAGCGAGCTGGAAATTGCCTGCCGCGAGAGTGCTTGCCGACGCTTCAATGAACAGCAATTGCCTGGCCTGCTGTTCCTTAACGTATCCCCGGAATCCCTGCTTGAAGCGGCCCACCAACCGGGGCGCACCCTGCAACTGCTGCAAGACTTCGGCATCCCTCCGAGCCAGGTGGTCATCGAGTTGACCGAACAAACGCCAACGGATGATTTCCAGCTGCTGCAAACCGCCCTGCATCACTATCGGGCGATGGGGTTTTCGATTGCGCTGGATGATCTGGGGGCGGGCTATTCAAGTTTGCGGTTGTGGTCTGAACTGCGGCCGGACTACGTGAAAATTGACCGACACTTCATTGATGGCATTCATCAGGATGCGCTCAAGCGTGAATTCGTCGGTTCGATCCTGCAAATCGCCAAGGCTTCGCGGGCGCAAGTCATCGCCGAAGGTATCGAACTACCGGAAGAGCTCACGGTGCTGACCGAAATGGGCGTGGACCTGGTGCAGGGCTACCTGCTCTGCCGCCCCCAGGAACACCCACCGCGGGATGCCCGGGCAATGATGCCCCGACAGGACAGCATCGCCGTTGTACTGAGCGAAGACGGCAGCGACCTCAGCGCCCTGCTCAACGAGCAACCCGCGGTGAACCGTGACACCCCCACCGCCACGGTGCTCGAAACCTTTCGCCGCCAGGCCAACCTGAACTCGCTGGCGGTCCTGGATGAACAGGGTCAGCCCTGCGGCATTGTTCATCGCCATTCGCTCTCCGACGTCCTGCTCAAGCCCTTTGCCACCGACCTGTTCGCCCGCAAGCCGATCAGCCGCTTGATGAGCGATGACTTCCTCGCCGTCGAACTGAGCCAGTCGCTGCAACAAGTCAGCCGCCTGATCACCAGCCGTGCCCGCCAGCGCATCGAAGAAGATTTCATCATCACGCTCAATGGCGGCTATCTCGGGCTTGGCCGGGTGATTGACGTGCTCAAGTTGATTACGGAACTGAAGATCCAGCAGGCCCGCTACGCCAACCCGCTGACCTTGCTGCCGGGCAACGTGCCGATCCGGCAATGCCTGACACGACTGCTGCAACAGCAACGGGAATCGGTGATCTGCTACGTGGACATCGACAGTTTCAAGCCTTTCAACGACATCTACGGCTACGGCCGCGGCGACGAAGTCCTGCTGTGCCTGGCGCAATGCCTGAACGACCGCGTCGACCCGGCCCGCGACTTTGTCGGCCACATCGGTGGTGATGACTTCCTGCTGGTGCTCGGCCCGGAAGACTGGCGCAAACGTTTGAACCAGCTGCTCGACGACTTCCAGAGCCAGTGCCGGCGTTTCTACCGCAGCGAGCACCTGGAAGCCGGCTGCTTCGTCGCTCCGAATCGCCAGGGCGTGCGTCAGGAGTTTGCGCTGTTGTCACTGTCGATCGGGGTGGTGCATTTGCACCCACAGGCCTGCGGACAACTCGATGCGAGCCAGCTGGCCGAGATGGCATCACAGGCCAAGCACCATGCGAAGAATGTGCAAGGGTATAGCGTGCATGTGATTGATAGCCTGGTGGTGCCGGAGCCCGAAAGGGTTTGGCTGACAGGGCAGCGCTGATTGATCTGACGCCCCCCCTGTAGGAGCTGGCTTGCCAGCGAAGACGCCAGATCAAACAACCTGAATCTCGATTTGATCCCCACCTATATCCTTCAAGAAGACCCCGCCCACAACCACCGCCCGATCACATCGATCACATCACAGCCATCACCGGGCAGCCTGGGGTTATAGGTCCGACTCGCGAGACGCCAGCTCTTGCAACTTGATCTGTGCCAATGGATGCCCGGCCTTGGCGGCGATCCCCCAGAACCGCACTGCTTCAACCGGGTCCGGAGCCTTGCTCGCCGTCCCGGCCAGACTGATCACACCCACTTGATACGCCGCCTTGCCATCGCCCGCCAACGCCGCCAGGCGCAACAAACGCACGCCCTCCTCACGAGCACCGAGGCCGACGCCGCGAAACGTCAGGATGTGCCCATAGAAGCTCTGGGCGCCGACATCGCCCAGGTTGGCCATGCGTGCGAACTGGCCTTCGAGCCAGCGCCAGCCACGTGGCTGACGGACAAACCACGACCAGTGAAACAACTGGCG
>NZ_JBGCUL010000242.1:0-5894 GCF_054177685.1 Pseudomonas sp. P5_A2_2 | reverse complement strand
GCTCTGAATCGAGCACTTTCCTTCCGTCAGGCCCCTCGAATATCCCATTGACATATCCAACACAAAACCTATCCTTCTGACTCATCGCGCCAGCAAAAGCGCAGGAGGTCCAAATGGAACAGACAACCCTTTTCATGAGCAATCGAAGCCAGGCCGTTCGCCTGCCGAAAGCTGTAGCCATGCCAAGCGACGTGAAACGAGTCGACGTCGTTGCCGTCGGTCGAAGCCGCATCATCACGCCCGCCGGTGAAACCTGGGACAGCTGGTTCGATGGCGAAAGTATCACGGCAGACTTCATGACCGATCGCGAGCAACCCGCCGATCAGGAGCGTGAGTCGTTCTGATGATCAAGTACATGCTCGATACCAACATCTGCATCTTCACCATCAAGAACAAACCACAGGTGGTACGGGAGGCGTTCAATCGTCATCACGGCCAACTGTGCATCAGTGCGATAACGTTGATTGAACTGATCTACGGAGCTGAAAAATCAGCAGCCCCCGAAAAAAACCTGGCGGTCATCGAGGGTTTCGTCGCCCGGCTTGAAGTCCTCCCCTTCGACAACGAAGCTGCAGCACACACCGGAATGATTCGATCCGAGCTGGCAAAGGCCGGCACACCCATAGGCCCGTACGACCAAATGATTGCCGGGCACGCACGCTCACGCGGGTTTATCGTGATCACCAACAACCTGCGGGAGTTCGAGCGCGTTCCGGGGTTACGCGTAGAAGACTGGGTTGATGTCGACTGAATACGGAACAATCGACTCAAACAAAAACGGCCGCTCGTCATCACTGACAGCGGCCGTTTTGCGTTACGCGGTATGGATCAGTTCAGCACCACCGCGCCACGCTGTTCCAGTTTGCGACGGCGAGCCACCAGCAAGCCGGTCGCTACTACCAGGGCACTGAGCAAGCCGGTCGCGAGAATTTCCACACGATGGGCATCCTGGAACAGCATGATGGTCAGGGCCGCAACGATGAAGACGATCACCGCGTAGGTCAGGCCCGGGAACAGCCACATGCTGAAGGCGATTTTCTCCCCGCGCGCTATACGCTGCTTACGCATGCGCAGTTGCGAAATCGCAATCACCAGGTACACCAGCAATGCGATGGCGCCGGAGCTGGCCAGCAGGAATTCGAACACCGCAGCCGGGGCCACGTAGTTGGCGAATGTTGCCAGGAACGCGGCACCAGTGGACAGCATCACCGCCCAGTAAGGCGTACCACTTTTGTTGGTACGGGTGGACATCGCCGGCGCATCGCCGCGCTTGCCCAGGGAGAACAACATCCGCGACGAGGTGTAGAGCGCCGAGTTCAGGCAGCTGGTCACGGCGACCAACACCACGATGTCGACGATGATCTTGGCATTCGGGATGCCCATGCGTTCAAGCACAGTCTGGTAGGAACCGAGGCTGGCCAGAATCGGGTCGTTCCATGGCACCAGGGCAACGACGATGAAGATCGACACGAGGTAGAACAAGCCGATCCGCCAGATCACCGAGTTGGTGGCCTTGGAGATTTGCTTGCCCGGATCTTTCGATTCCGCGGCCGCGATGGTCACTATCTCGGTGCCCATGAAGGAGAACATGGTGGTCAGGATCGCGCCCAACACTGCGCCCATGCCGTTTGGCAGGAAGCCCTGGGTGTCGAACAGATGGGAAACGCCGCTGACCTGGCTGCCCGGCAGGAAGCCGAAGATCGCCATGAGGCCCAGAACAATGAAACCGATGATGGCCAACACTTTGATCAGGGCAAACCAGAACTCGAACTCACCGTAGTTCTTTACACTGAAGAGGTTGGTCACGGTCAGCAGCATCGTGATGACCAGAGCGAAGGCCCAGATGTCCACACCAGGGAACCAGGCATGCAGGATGGTCGCGGCGGCGTTGGCCTCCAACGGGATGACGAGCACCCAGAACCACCAGTACAACCAGCCGATGGTGAAACCGGCCCAGTGACCGATCGCGCGGTCGGCGTAAGTCGAAAACGAGCCGGTGTCCGGCGAGGCAACGGCCATTTCGCCGAGCATGCGCATCACCAACACCACCAACATACCGGCGGCGGCGTAAGCCAACAGAACAGCCGGACCTGCAGCGGCGATGGCGTGACCCGAGCCAACGAACAGGCCGGCGCCGATAACCCCGGCAATCGACAGCATGGTCACGTGGCGCGGTTTGAGCCCCTGTTCGAGGCCATTAGAGCTTTGGATACTGCTCATTAAAACTACCTTTGTAAGGAGAAGCGAATGCGTGCATCCCGTTCGGCGATCTTTCTCGTAAAAAGAAGCCAACGGGGCGTTCTGTATTCTGCACGCAATAATTGCGCCAAAATATTTCATAACCCTCTAGCCCGGCGATCTCGTCTAGACCGGACGATCATCGCAACCCATTGAATTTAATGGCACTTCGCCAGAGCGTTACCCTGCGACCCACGTTGTGTGGTGAATCAGCGCACCGGAAACACACCTGAAAATGGCTCCGCGCACATTAAAAGTGCACAAGCGGTGCATTTGGCCGGATAGCGCTTCCAACACCCTGTCAAAGCTGGCAACATCGCGCCTTTTTTTGCGGCAGCCACCGCGCTTTTTACCGACAGGCAAGGTTCAAACGACTGTTCGGTTGTTGATGGGGCGACAGTCTGCTGCGCCGATGCGACAACCTGCCACACACCAGCCGTTTACCGTCCGTAGCGCTGTTGGCTGCCATTGAAACGCTATGCTAGGTTGGCCGCCTCGCCAGGAAGGCCGCCAACAGCAGGAGCGCAACATATATGAGGAACGCACATGGCTGAGGCCACGCCCGCGCTTGAAATCCGCAACTTGCACAAACGCTACGGTTCGCTGGAGGTGCTCAAAGGCATCTCGCTGACCGCCCGCGACGGCGATGTGATCTCGATCCTGGGTTCCTCCGGCTCCGGCAAGTCCACGTTCCTGCGGTGCATCAACCTGCTGGAAAACCCGCACCAGGGCCAGATCCTGGTCGCCGGCGAAGAACTCAAGCTCAAGGCCGCGAAGAACGGTGAACTGGTGGCCGCCGACGGCAAGCAGATCAATCGCCTGCGCAGCGAAATCGGTTTTGTGTTTCAAAACTTTAACCTGTGGCCGCACATGAGCGTGCTCGACAACATCATCGAAGCTCCGCGCCGCGTACTCGGCCAGAGCAAGGCCGAAGCCATCGAAGTCGCCGAAGCCCTGCTGGCCAAGGTCGGCATCGCCGACAAACGCCATGCCTACCCGGCGCAACTGTCCGGTGGCCAGCAACAACGCGCGGCCATCGCCCGCACCCTGGCCATGCAGCCCAAGGTCATCCTGTTCGACGAGCCGACCTCCGCGCTTGACCCGGAAATGGTCCAGGAAGTACTTAATGTCATCCGCGCGCTGGCCGAAGAAGGCCGCACCATGCTGCTCGTGACCCACGAAATGGGCTTCGCCCGTCAGGTCTCCAGCGAAGTGGTGTTCCTCCACCAGGGCCTGGTAGAAGAGCAAGGATCGCCACAGCAGGTGTTTGAAAACCCGCTTTCGGCACGCTGCAAACAATTCATGTCCAGCAACCGCTAACGGAGCTATCCACATGCAGAACTGCAAAAAGGTCTTCCTGGCTGCCGCCGTCACCCTGGCGTTCAGCGCCGGTGCCATGGCCGAAACCCTGAAGATGGGCATCGAAGCGGCTTACCCGCCGTTCAACAATAAAGATGCCAGTGGCAATGTCGTCGGCTTCGACAAAGAGATCGGCGACGCCCTGTGCGCCAAGATGAAAGTCGAGTGCACTGTCGTGACCTCCGACTGGGACGGCATCATCCCGGCCCTGAACGCCAAGAAGTTCGACTTCCTGATCTCCTCGATGTCGATCACCGACGAGCGCAAGCAAGCGGTGGACTTCACCGATCCGTACTACTCCAACAASCTGCAGTTCGTCGCCAAGAAAGACGTCGACTTCAAAACTGACAAGGACTCCTTGAAAGGCAAGGTGATCGGCGCCCAGCGTTCGACCCTGGCAGGCACCTTCATGGAAGACAACATGCCGGGCGTTGAAGTCAAACTCTACGACACCCAGGAAAACGCCTATCTCGACCTGACTTCCGGCCGCCTGGACGCCATCCTGGCCGACAAGTACGTCAACTACGAGTGGCTGAAAAGCGACGCTGGCCGTGCCTACGAGTTCAAGGGCGACCCGGTGGAAGAAAGCGACAAGATCGGTATTGCCGTGCGCAAGAAGGACCCGATCCGCGAGAAGCTGAACAGCGCGCTCAAAGAAATCGTCGCTGACGGCACCTACAAGAAGATCAACGACAAGTACTTCCCGTTCAGTATCTATTGATACTGACCTGCCAGACCGGCGCCTGATGGCGCCGGTTCTCGGCCTTGCCTGCCGCGATTTGAAAAGAAATCCATGATTATCGACCTCTACGGATTCGGCCCGGCGCTCGCCGCTGGCGCGCTGATGACTGTGAAACTGGCACTCTCGGCCCTGTGCCTGGGGCTGGTACTCGGTCTGCTCGGCGCCTTGGCCAAGACTTCCCCGTACAAGCCGCTGCAATGGCTTGGCGGCACTTATTCGACCCTGGTTCGCGGCATCCCTGAATTGCTCTGGGTGCTGCTGATCTACTTCGGCACGGTCAACCTGATGCGTGCCCTGGGCGAGTTCTTCGGCAACCCCGACCTCGAACTCAACGCCTTCGCCGCCGGCGTGATTGCACTGGGCCTGTGCTTCGGCGCCTACGCCACGGAAGTGTTTCGCGGCGCGATCCTCGCCATCCCCAAAGGCCATCGTGAAGCCGGCGTGGCCTTGGGCCTGTCGAAATGGCGCATCTTCACCAAATTGATCATGCCGCAGATGTGGCGCATCGCCCTGCCCGGCCTTGGCAACCTGTTCATGATCCTGATGAAAGACACCGCGCTGGTGTCGGTGATCGGCCTGGAAGAAATCATGCGTCATGCGCAAATCGGCGTGACCGTCTCCAAACAGCCGTTCACCTTCTTTATGGTGGCCGCGTTCATGTACCTGGGCCTGACGGTTCTGGCGATGACCGGCATGCACTTCCTGGAAAAACGCGCCGCTCGCGGCTTCGCGAGGAGCACCCAATGAACTGGGAAGTCATCATCAAGTGGCTGCCGAGACTGGCCCAGGGCGCGACCCTGACCCTGGAACTGGTGGCCATCGCCGTGATCGCCGGTTTGCTGCTGGCCATTCCACTGGGCATCGCCCGCTCGTCGCGCTTGTGGTGGGTGCGGGCATTTCCCTACGGCTACATCTTCTTTTTCCGTGGTACGCCGTTGCTGGTTCAGCTGTTCCTGGTCTACTACGGCCTGGCGCAGTTCGACGCGATTCGAAACAGCTCGATGTGGCCGTACCTGCGCGATCCGTTCTGGTGCGCCACGGCGACCATGACCCTGCACACAGCGGCCTACATCGCCGAGATCCTGCGCGGCGCCATTCAGGCCATTCCACCGGGCGAGATCGAAGCGGCACGGGCACTGGGCATGTCCAAACCCAAAGCGCTGCTCTACATCATCCTGCCGCGTGCCGCGCGCATCGGCCTGCCGGCCTACAGCAACGAAGTGATCCTGATGCTCAAGGCCAGCGCCCTGGCCAGCACCGTGACCTTGCTGGAACTGACTGGCATGGCCCGCACCATCATTGCCCGGACCTACCTGCCGGTGGAGATCTTCTTCGCCGCCGGCATGTTCTACCTGGTGATGGCCTATGTGCTGGTGCGCGGCTTCAAGCTGCTGGAGCGCTGGCTGCGCGTCGATGCCTGCCAAGGGCGTTGATACCGGCGTGTTGACGGGCGAGGTCCTGCTCGCCCGCTTCACTGCGCTGGATGCTTTTCTGACAGAGCATCAGGGCCTGTGGAAACCTCGCCCGTTCACTCATCTGCAGCTACCCTGGGAAG
>NZ_JBGCUL010000241.1:0-5896 GCF_054177685.1 Pseudomonas sp. P5_A2_2 | reverse complement strand
GCGTTGTGGGACTTGAAAAGGAAACGACATTTCCTGCGTCCCACGCCTTGCCCGGCGAGATCACAGCTCCAACGCGCTCCGCCATTTGCGGCGAACACCCCCTACTTGGACTGCTCAAATGATCGAACTTCAAAACCTCAGCAAGACCTTCCAAAGCAACGGCAAAGATGTGAAAGCCGTGGACTCGGTGAGCCTGACCGTCAATGAAGGCGAAATCTGTGTGTTCCTCGGGCCATCGGGTTGCGGCAAAAGCACCACGCTGAAAATGATCAACCGCCTGATCAAACCGACCTCGGGCAAGATCCTGATCAATGGCGAAGACACCACGGGCCTCGACGAAGTGACCCTGCGCCGCAACATTGGCTACGTCATCCAGCAGATCGGTCTGTTCCCGAACATGACCATCGAGGAGAACATCGTCGTGGTGCCGAAACTGCTCGGCTGGGACAAGCAAAAGTGCCACGACCGCGCCCGCGAGTTGATGAGCATGATCAAGCTCGAACCCAAGCAATACCTGCATCGCTATCCGCGGGAGTTGTCCGGAGGCCAACAACAGCGGATCGGCGTGATTCGCGCACTGGCCGCCGATGCGCCACTGTTGCTGATGGACGAACCCTTCGGCGCGGTCGACCCGATCAACCGCGAGATGATCCAGAACGAGTTCTTCGAAATGCAGCGGGCGCTGAACAAGACGGTGATCATGGTCAGCCACGACATCGACGAGGCGATCAAGCTCGGCGACAAGATCGCGATCTTCCGCGCCGGCAAGCTGCTGCAGATCGATCACCCGGACACTCTGCTCGCGCACCCGGCGGATGACTTTGTCAGCAACTTTGTCGGCCAGGACAGCACGCTCAAGCGCCTGCTGCTGGTGAAAGCCGAAGATGCGGCGGACAACGCGCCATCCGTCAGCCCGCATACACCGGTGGTCGAAGCGCTGGAGTTGATGGACGAGCATGACCGACGCTATGTGGTGGTCACTTGTGCCGGGAACAAAGCCCTGGGTTACGTACGACGTCGCGACCTGCACCGTCAGACCGGCACCTGCGCGCAGTACCAACGCGACTTCAATGCCACGGCGGCGTACGACGAACATTTGCGCATCCTGCTGTCGCGCATGTACGAGTTCAATCGGGCGTGGCTGCCAGTGATGGATGCCGAGCGGGTGTTTTTGGGTGAGGTGACGCAGGAGTCGATTGCTGCGTATCTGAGCTCGGGTCGTTCGCGCGGGATGAAGACCAATATCGTCTCGCCAGCTGAGGCGGTGATCGCCTGATCACTCATATCGCCCGGTAAAAAACGCAAAACTTGTAGGAGTGAGCCTGCTCGCGATGGCGCGATGTCAGTCAACGACGATGTTGGCAGTGAAAATGCCATCGCGAGCAGGCTCGTTCCTACAAGGTTTGTGCATTTTTTGAGTAATCGGTAAGCCGGAAAAAAATATCAACAGTAACGTCTGTAAAAGCCACCCGGAAACACGCTCTGAAATGGTCAAATCTCCTCTCAACCTACCTTTTCGCCGCCAACGTCGCCTATATTGTCGCCATCGCACTTCCTAGTGACTTGGCGCACAAAAGCGTCGAACGTGCAGGTATTTTTAACACTTCATAAATCTTCGGGAACATCCGACTGTCATCTGTGTCGGTTACAAAGAGTGATGCCCGTAACGCGCGTCAGAAGAGTGCAAAAACGCGACATTTTTTGTTGATCTCAAGCCCCTCACGCCCTAAAGTTCGCGCCGAACGTCCATGCTGGAAACGATCCATCCGGCTCAAGTACTGACGACGAGACAGCAAGGCCAAGGGAAAGCTGCACTTCCCATGGCCTTTTTGCTTTCGGCGACATGCCTTGGGAAGTAGGCGAACCAAAGTGGGGATACGGAGGACGTTCATTTGCACCCATTGATTAACTACGTTTGCCACTAGGAGCTCCCAAGTATGTCGATCCAGGTCGAAGACTATTTCGCGCGTGAAACCTTTCAGAAAATGAAGGCGTTCGCCGACAAACAGGAAACCCCGTTCGTGGTGATCGACACCGCGATGATCAGCCAGGCCTATGACGACCTGCGCGCCGGTTTCGAATTCGCCAAGGTCTACTACGCGGTCAAGGCCAACCCGGCCGTGGAAATCATCGACCTGCTCAAAGAGAAAGGCTCGAGCTTCGACATCGCCTCGATCTACGAACTGGACAAGGTGCTCGATCGCGGCGTCAGCGCCGACCACATCAGCTACGGCAACACCATCAAGAAATCCAAGGACATCCGCTACTTCTACGAGAAGGGCGTGCGTCTGTTCGCCACCGACTCCGAAGCCGACCTGCGCAACATCGCCAAGGCCGCACCGGGTGCAAAAGTTTATGTACGCATCCTGACCGAAGGCTCGACCACCGCCGACTGGCCACTGTCGCGCAAATTCGGCTGCCAGACCGATATGGCCATGGACCTGCTGATCCTCGCCCGCGACTTGGGCCTGGTGCCTTACGGCATCTCGTTCCACGTTGGCTCGCAACAGCGTGACATCAGCGTCTGGGACGCGGCGATCGCCAAGGTCAAAGTGATCTTCGAACGCCTGAAGGAAGAAGATGGCATCCACCTGAAGCTGATCAACATGGGTGGTGGCTTCCCGGCCAACTACATCACCCGCACCAACAGCCTGGAAACCTACGCTGAAGAAATCATCCGCTTCCTGAAGGAAGACTTCGGTGACGACCTGCCGGAAATCATCCTGGAGCCGGGCCGTTCGTTGATCGCCAACGCCGGTATCCTGGTCAGCGAAGTGGTGCTGGTCGCGCGTAAATCCCGCACCGCCGTCGAGCGTTGGGTGTACACGGATGTGGGCAAGTTCTCCGGCCTGATCGAAACCATGGACGAAGCCATCAAGTTCCCGATCTGGACCGAGAAAAAGGGCGAGATGGAAGAAGTGGTCATCGCCGGCCCTACCTGCGACAGCGCCGACATCATGTACGAGAACTACAAGTACGGCCTGCCACTGAACCTGGCCATCGGTGATCGCCTGTACTGGCTGTCGACCGGTGCGTACACCACCAGCTACAGCGCCGTCGAGTTCAATGGCTTCCCGCCGCTGAAGTCGTTCTACGTTTAACACTCACCACTGTAGGAGCGAGCTTGCTCGCGATGGACCTGAGGGCGACGCGGGCATCCAGAAAGCACGCGTTATCGTTAACGACCATCGCGAGCAAGCTCGCTCCTACAGAGTTTGCAGCTGTTCAGTACGTTGTTTGTAATCCACAGCCATCGCCTGAATCTGTGGATCATTGGCGGCTGACAATGCCTTACAGGCCACTCGCAAAAAATTCAGGTTGCCATCGGCCAATGCCTTGCGCAGCCAGACCAATGCATTTTCGATATCCCTTTCGTCAGTCAGTACGGCTGCAAAGCTGAACTGCCCGCGAAAATCCCCGCCCTCGGCCGAACGTCGATACCAGTTACGAGCCGCTGCCGGATCCGCCGGACAGACCCGCCCTTCTTCCAGATACCGCCCCAACAGATTCATCGATTTTGCATGGCCCAACTCAGCCGCACGGCGATAGAGACTCAGTGCTTGAAGCTGATCCTCAACCACCCCGCGACCGGTCGCCAGCAGATTGGCGTAGTTGTACATCGCCCAATCCAGCCCTGCAGTGGCGGCAAGTCGGTAATGCCTGGCTGCTAGCGATGCATCGGCAGCACAGCCCCAACCATGCTCATGACAACGGCCGAGCATGTTGCGCGCCATCACATGCCCCTGGCGCGCGGCGATGCCGAACCAGCTCAGCGCCAGCGGTTGGTCCTGGGCGATCCCTTGGCCATCGAGCAGAATCTGCCCGAGCAAGGCCTGAGCCTCGACCTCTCCTTCTCGTGCGGCAATCAGGATGGCCTGGGCCGCGCGGGCCGGGCTTTCGTCGAGCATCGCGCGCAGGCGCTCACCGTCGAGCATTTCCTCGCGGCGTAAACGAAAATCCGCCACTTATACCTCGACCCAGCGACGCAGAAGGTTGTGATACGTGCCAGTGAGGCGGATCAGCGATGGATGATCGGGCACATCGCGGGTCAGTTGCTGAATCGCCCCGTCCATCTCGAACAACAGGGCGCGCTGGCTGTCTTCGCGCACCAGGCTTTGCGTCCAGAAAAACGAGGCAAGTCGCGTTCCGCGCGTCACCGCATTGACCTTGTGCAGGCTGGTGCCGGGGTACAGCACCATGTCACCGGCAGGCAGCTTCACCCGTTGGGTGCCGAAGGTGTCCTGGATTTCCAGCTCGCCGCCGTCGTAATCCTCGGGCTCGCTGAAGAACAGCGTGGCGGACAAGTCTGTGCGTACCCGTTCGATACTGCCTTTGGGCTGACGCACCGCATTGTCGATGTGGAAGTCGAAACTGTCACCGGCGGTGTAACAGTTCAGCAACGGAGGAAAGACTTTGTGCGGTAGCGCAGCCGACATGAACAGCGGATTTTTCCACAGCCGTTCCAGCATCGCCGCGCCGATCTCCTTGGCCAGCGGATGGCCTTCCGGCAACTGCAAATTGTGCTTGGCCTTGGCCGACTGGTAGCCGGCGGTGATCTTGCCATCCGCCCAATCGGCTTGTTCCAGAGCCTCGCGAATGCGCTGCACCTCGTCTTTATCGAACAGGGCGGGAATGTGCAGCAGCATGACAAAGGCGCCTGAAACCAAAGGGACGCCAATGGTATTGATTCTTATTGCCTGTGTAAAACACATCTGACGGGGGAGTCAGCAAAAACCGTAAGGGTAAATTGTAAAGAATGTAAATTAAGTGCGAATAGTAATATTTCGCAATTGTTACAAATAACTGTTTACCCTATATTCCGCCGCCTCAAATCCTTGGGGAGGGGAATTCAAATGTCACGTCAACAGCCACAAGTACCGGTCAGTTCACCACGTCTGCTCGCATCCGCCATCGGCATGGCGATTACTGCCGGCTCTGCGGGCCACATGGTTTTCGCGGCGGAAAAAACCGACGAAAAAGCACCGGACAAAGTGATTTCGCTGGGCGCCACCGCCATCACCGGTGAAGCCCAGGACGAGACGACCTACAACGTCGAGAAAGCCTCCTCCCCCAAGTACACCGCGCCGCTGATCGACACGCCGCGCTCGGTGACCGTTGTTCCGCAACAGGTCCTGAAAGACACCGGCTCGCTCAACTTGCAGGACGCACTGCGCACTGTGCCGGGCATCACCTTCGGTGCCGGTGAAGGCGGCAACCCGCAGGGCGACCGTCCGTTCATCCGCGGCTTCGACGCCCAGGGCGACACTTACCTGGACGGCGTGCGCGATACCGGTTCCCAGAGCCGCGAGATCTTCGCCGTTGAATCGATCGAAGTCAGCAAAGGCCCGAACTCCGCGATCGGCGGCCGTGGCGCAGCCGGCGGCAGCATCAACCTGGTCAGCAAGAAAGCGCACCTGGGCGATTCACTCGACGGTGGTTTCACCTGGGGCTCCGACCAGACCCAGCGCTACACCTTCGACGGCAACTACCAGTTCACCGACACCGCCGCTGGCCGTCTGAACCTGCTGAGCCACGAGAGCAACGTCGCCGGCCGTCAAAGCATCGACTATGACCGCTGGGGTGTGGCACCGTCCCTGGCCTTCGGCCTGGGCACGGACACTCGCGTCAACCTCGACTACTACCACCTCGAAAGCAACGACACGCCAGATTCGGGCATTCCTTACTCCATCCCGACGGCAGGCTCGGCTGCCCGTACCAAGGCCAACCCGGACAAGCCGAATGACGGTGGCAACAGCAGCAACTGGTATGGTCTGAACGACCGCGACTTCCGCAAGACCCGCGCCGACACGGCGACCTTCGCCATCGAGCACGACCTGAGCGACTCGCTGACCATCAAGAACACCCTGCGTCACGGCACCAGCATGCAGGATTACAT
>NZ_JBGCUL010000240.1:0-5901 GCF_054177685.1 Pseudomonas sp. P5_A2_2 | reverse complement strand
GACGCCCTGGGCATCAGTCGCGCGACCCTGTATCGCAAGCTCAAACAGTTGCGTTCGTGATGCAGCGCTTGATCGTTCGGCTGATCGACAGCCAGAACCCCGAGGCGCTGCAAGCGTCACTGCGCTGGCTGTACAGCTTCGTGCGCCCCCATCGCCTGGCGATTGCCGGGCTGCTGGGTTTGTCGGTGTGCGCCTCGGCGCTGGTGCTGGTGCAGCCGTGGCTGACCAAACTGCTGATCGACGATGGCCTGTTGGCGCGCAACTTCCCGATGCTGGTATTGATCGCCGGGCTGATGATCGTCGCCGGGTTGCTGGGCACGGCGCTGTCGGGCATCAACCGCTATCTGCACACGCGCCTCTCCGGGCGCATGCTGTTTGCCCTGCGCGATGACCTGTACCGGCATTTGCAAACCCTGTCGCCGAGCTTTTACGGCCAGCGGCGCATCGGCGACCTGATGTCGCGCCTCGATGGCGACGTTGCGGAAATCCAGCGGTTTGCCGTGGACTCGATGTTCTCGGCGGTGTCGAGTGTGATCGGTCTGGTGGTTGCCATCGCGATGCTGTTGACGTTGTCGTGGAAACTCTCGCTGCTGGCGGTGGTGCTGATTCCCCTCGATGTCCTCTGGCTGCGCTGGATGCGGCGCAAGGTCGAGCGCGATGTGCGGCAGTTGCGCGAGCGTTCGGCGGACATGTCGTCGTTCATGGTCGAGACGCTGCCGGTGATGAAGTTCATCCAGTCCGCCGGCCAGCAACAGCGCGAAGCGCGGCGCCTCGAGACGCTGGGGCAGGGTTACATGAGCCAGTTGCTGCGCCTGCAAGTCACCGAGTTTTTCACCCAGGCCGTGCCCGGTACCCTGACCTCGTTGTCCCGGGCCTGCGCATTCTTGATCGGTGGTTACTGGGTGGTGCAGGGCAACTGGCAACTCGGCGCCCTGATAGCGTTTTCCACTTACCTGGGCATGGCCGTGGGGCCGGTGCAGAGCTTGCTCGGGCTCTACGTCGCGATTCAGCGGATGACCGTAAGCCTCGGCCGGGTGATGGAGTTGCGCGGCGAACAACCGACCGTGCTGACACCCGCCACGCCACGGGCGATGCCCAATGGCGGCGATCTCTGGTTCGACAACGTGCACTTTGCCCATCCTGGTCGCCAATCGACCCTGCGGGGCATCGAAGCGCGGATTCCCTACGGTTTGAAAGTGGCCCTCAGCGGCGGCTCGGGCGTGGGTAAATCCACCCTGATCGACCTGCTGCAACGTCACCACGATCCGCAATCGGGCCGGGTCCTGCTGGGTGACGTCGATCTGCGCGAACTGGATCTGTTCCAGCTGCGTCGGCGCATTGCGATCGTCAGCCAGGACATCGTGCTGTTTCGCGGCAGCCTCGCCGACAACCTGGCCTACGCGGTGCCGGACGCCAGCCGCGAGGCGATTGCCGACGTGGCGCGGCTGGCGCAACTTGACAGCCTGATCGAGTCCTTGCCCGAAGGCCTCGACAGTCCGTTGGGCGAGCGCGGTCAGCAGTTGTCCGGCGGGCAGAAGCAACGCATTGCGATTGCCCGGGCGCTGTTGCAGGACCCTTTGATTCTGGTGCTCGATGAAGCCACTTCCGCGGTGGATGAAGCCACCGAGCGTGAGGTCATTGACGCCATCGACCGTCTGTTTGCCGGGCGTACGCGCATCCTGATCAGCCATCGACCCTCAACCCTGGCCGATGCCGATCTGCGTTTCGAATTGCTCGACGGCGTGCTGACTTCGAAAACGGTGCTGCATGAAACCTGAGTTGCGCAKTGGTGTGGTGGACAGCGGCCACTCGGCGGCACAACGGATGCGGGTGATCGCCGGTCGGCGCTTTGCATTGCTTGAAGACGGCCTGGCCGAGGACGACTTGCGCGACGATCCGTTGGGGCATGGCAGTGCGGTGATCGAGGCAATCGGCCGGCGCGCCCCTTCGGCGCTGTTTTGCGTGGCGCAGGTGTTCGACCAGCGCGGTGTCACCAGCGCCTTGCAGATCGCCACGGCGATTGACTGGCTGCTGGCGCAAAACGTGCGACTGATCAATTTGAGCCTCGGCCTGCGCCAGGATCGCAGCCTGTTGCGCGCAGCCTGCGCGGCAGCGGTGGCACGGGGCGTGCTGCTGTGTGCATCGAGTCCGGCCCAGGGGGAAGGCGTGTTTCCGGCCAACTATCCGCAGGTGTTGCGGGTGACCGGCGATGCGCGCTGCGCCGAGCAGGAATGGTCGTGGCTCAACACTGCCCAGGCGGATTTCGCCGCGTGTGTGCAGGGCACCTATCCGGGGCAATCCGGGGCGAGTCTCGGTTGTGCGGCGTTGAGCGGGCACATCGCCGGGTTCTTCGCCGAACAGCCTGGCGCCAGCAATGAGCAAGTCATCGAGTGGTTGCGCGAGCATGCCCGTTACCGTGGTCCTGAACGGCGCTTCGGGCCATGACCGACATCGTCATCCTGGGCGCCGGACCGGCCGGCGCCGCCGTCGCGCTGGGGCTACGGCGGCTGGGTCATGGCGTCACGCTGATCAGCGAATGGCGCCGGTTTGCCGCGCTCGAAGGCGTGTCCGTGCGGGTTCTGGAAGCCTTGCGCAGCGCGGGTCTGCAGCGCGCACTGGCGGATGCGACGTTGCCGTCCCAGCGCCAGGTTTCGTGGAATGGTCAGCGCCACGCGCAGAACATCGAATACTTGCTCGACCGTCCGGTGTTTGACCGAGGCCTGCGTGAGGATTTGCACCTGGCGGGGGTTAAGATGATCGAAGGCCGGGTGCTGACGGTTCAGTCATCGGCCAATGGCCATCGAATCGAAATCGACGGCCGCGAACCACTACTCACTCCGTTTCTCGTCGAGGCCCGCGGACGTCAGGCCCCTGCTATCGGCAAAGGCTTGCGTGGACCCGAGACGGTCAGCTTGCTCAATCGCTGGCAAGGTGCGCCGGGCAGCACCGCCAGCGCCGTGGAAAGCCTCGAGGACGGCTGGGCGTGGATGGCCCGGCGCGCCGACGGCCAGTGTTACTGGCAATGGACAGTGGACGTGGCCAGCACCGGGTTGCCGGGCAAGGCCATGTTGCTCGATTACTGCCGACAGCGGCGCCAGGGTTCGAAGCTGGCCACGGCATTTTTTGGTGGCGAAGCAGAAGCTGATCTACAGCTGCACGCTCGCAGCAGCACGGCGATTCTGAGCCCGCAGGTGTGTGGCGAAAACTGGATTCGGGTCGGCGATGCGGCAATGGCCGTCGACCCGCTGTCGGGCAACGGGATCTTTCAGTCGTTGTCTTCTGCGTTGCAGGCGCCGGCGGTGATCAACACGCTGCTGTGCAAACCTGAACGAGCGGCTCTGGCCCAGCGTTTTCACCAGCAGCGGGTGGAGCAGTTGTTTTTGCGTTTTGCGCGGATCGGCCGGGATTTTTATGCCGATGAGCAACGCTGGCTGGATCAGCCGTTCTGGCAGGCACGACGGAACTGGCCGGACGCCGAGGTGGCTCATGCCGCGGTGGATTTTGCGGCACTGAAAATCGAACGGGCGCCGGTGTTGCGTGAAGGTTTCGTCGATGAGGCCGAGGTGGTGATCACGGCAGATCAGCCGTTGGGCATCTGGCATGTGGATGGGGTTGAGGTGGCGCCGTTGGTGCGGCGATTGCGTAGCGAGCCGGCGAAGCAGGCGTTGGCCGGTTTGACGGTGGAGCAGGGGCGGATGGTTCGCAGCTGGTTGCTGGGTCAAGGTTTCAAACCCTGAATGAACGACGTCCGGATACGGCGAAAAAGCCTGTTCTCCCAGCGCAAAGCATCGTAATTTACGCGCCATAACAACAAGGATTTTTGGGGTGTAAGTGGGAGCCTATCGTCTGCTATTGGCCGTTCTGGTGGCCGTTTCTCATATGGGCAAGACGTTCATGGGGCTAAACCCCGGCGTGATTGCCGTGATTTCCTTCCTGATCATCAGCGGTTTCGTGATGACCTCGCTGATCGAGCGCAACTACAAGGCGCCGGAGAAAGTCGCCCTGTTTTACCTGGACCGGGCCCTGCGGCTCTACCCTCAATTCCTGTTCTACTTCGTTGTTTCCTGTGCGGTGATCTATTTCCTGCTGCCCGGCACGCCTCAAGCCGCCGAGCTGACGCTGCGCAACATCGCCGCAAGCCTGACTATTGTGCCCCTCGGCTTCTACATGTTCGGAGCGGCGGGATCGTGGATTTTGCCGCCAGCCTGGTCTCTGGGGCTTGAGATGTGCTTCTACCTGGTGTTCCCTTTCCTGATCATCTACAGGGCGCGGGGCATCGCGTTTGCTCTATCCGTCGTCGTCTTCATGGCCGCGTGCCTGGGATTCATCAACACCGACCTGTACGGCTACCGTCTATTGCCGGGCGTGCTGTTCATGTTCCTGTGCGGCAGCTATCTGTACAAAGCGCGGCCGAAGGGTTTAGCGATCGCTGCCGGCACCACCGTGGTGGCGGCCCTGATGTTTGCGGCCATCATGGCGGGATGGATAGAGCGCCGACCGTTCAATGCCGAAGTGACCGCCGGCATAGCGCTGGGCGTGCCCGCCGTGTACCTGCTGACAAAGCTCAAGTTTCACCGGATTGACGAGTTCCTCGGCAATATCAGCTACGGCGTGTTCCTGAATCACTTTGTGGTGATGTACTTCCTGCACGCTATCTGGTCGGTTGCCTACGATGGGGCCATTGTTGCAACAGTGCTGGCCTTGTCGTTGCTGCTCAGCGGCGCTTCGTACTACTGCGTCGAACGGCCGGCCCTGCAGCTTCGTCACGCGCTTCGGGCCGGCGCAAATCACAACTTGATCAACACCGACTTCAGCTCGGTGTAATGCTCGATCGCCGCATACCCCATCTCACGCCCGACCCCGGACATCTTGTAGCCGCCGAACGGCAGCGCCGGGTCCAGGGCGCTGTGGCAGTTGACCCACACCGAGCCTGACTTGATGCGTGGAATCATCCGGTGCACCGCCGCCAGGTCATTGGACCAGATACTCGCTCCCAACCCGTAAGGGCTGTCATTGGCCATGCGCAGGGCATCGGCTTCGTCGTCGAACGGGATGGCCACCAGCACCGGGCCGAATATCTCTTCCTGCACCAGTGAATGCTTCTGATCGACATCGACGATCACCGTCGGCTTGACGAAGAACCCCGGGCCAAACTGCTCGCCACCGCAGGCAATGGTCGCACCGCTTTCCCTACCCTTTTCGATGTACCCGTAGACGCGCTCTTGCTGACGCGCCGAGATCAACGGGCCCATTTCGACGCTYGGGTCCAGGCCGTTGCCCAGTTTCATGGCGTTGGCGATGTCGCTGATGTCCGCCACCACATTGTCGAAATGCTTGCGCTGTACATACAGCCTGGAACCTGCGCAACAGACCTGGCCCTGATTGAAGAAAATCGCGCTGGCAGCCCCGGCCGCAGCGGTTTTCAGGTCGGCGTCGGCCATGACGATGGTCGGCGATTTACCGCCCAGTTCCAGGGTGACCCGGGTCATGGAGTCCATGGCGATCTTGCCGATCTGCTTGCCCACGGCGGTGGAACCGGTGAAAGTCAGCTTGTCCACCAGCGGGTTGTGAGTCAGGGCCGAGCCGGCAGTGATGCCGGTGCCGGTAACCACGTTGAACACGCCTTCGGGATACCCGGCTTCCAGCACCAGCTCGGCGAGTTTCAGTGCGGTCAGCGGGGTTTCGTCGGCGGGTTTGAGCACCACGGTGCAGCCGGTGGCCAGGGCCGGACCGAGTTTCCAGCAGGCCAGCAGCAGCGGGAAATTCCAGGCGACGATGGCACCGACCACGCCCACCGCTTCGCGACGTATGAAGCTGTGGAACTGATCGTTGGGCATCAGCGGTGCCGACACGTCAACCGTGGAACCTTCGATCTTGGTCGCCCAACCGGCCATGTAGCGC
>NZ_JBGCUL010000239.1:0-5903 GCF_054177685.1 Pseudomonas sp. P5_A2_2 | reverse complement strand
GGGTGCAACTGCGCCAGTCCCTGAGCAAAGACCTCAAGGACCCGCCGCCGGGTGTCGGTGACGATCCGTACCCGCAACTGACCAGGCTCTATCTGGAAAACGAAGACGCCCCGGCCTATGCCGGTTTCGATACCGCGTTCCATCTCGAAGACCCGAAAAACCTCGCCCAGGCCTGGGCCAACAGCGCCAGGGCCACACACATGATGCAGCTCGGTTACGGTCTCGGTTCGATCATCGTGGTCACCGATGCCGACTTGTGGAAAACCCCGGCCATCGACCGGTACGACAATGCCTGGCTGCTCTGGTACCTGACCGCCGACACCCGCGTGACACTGATCTTCAATACCGGTCACGACAGCCTGCCGACCTTGCTGCTGCGTTATTTTCCCCAGGCGCTGGTCGCGTTGTTCGCTTTGATCGGTCTGGGTTTCTGGCACTTCGGTGTGCGTCAGGGGCCATTGCTGGAACCGGCGCCGAAAGCACGCCGACAACTGCAGGAGCACCTGCGCGCCAGTGCCGACTTCCTGTTGCGCCGCAACGGTCAGGCCGGCCTGCTGCAAGCCTTGCAGCAAGACATTCTGCGGCGCGTGCGGCGTCGCCATCCCGGCTTTGAACAACTCGCCGTTACCGAACAATGGCTGGTGCTTGCGCGCCTGACCGGCCAACCCACACGCACTATCAGCCAGGCCATGAGCCCGCGACCGAAGCAACGACTTACCAGCGTTGAATTCAGCCGTCAGGTCGCCCACCTGCAATCCTTGAGGAACTCACTATGAGTCAACCGATCGAGCCCGACGTACCGGACCATGCCGCTCAACAACGTCAGCGTGCCAGCCACCTGGCCCAGGCCGTACGTAATGAATTGCAAAAAGCCCTGATCGGCCAGGACCGCGTGATCGACGACGTCCTGACGGCGCTGATCGCCGGCGGCCATGTGCTGCTCGAAGGCGTACCGGGCTTGGGCAAGACCCTGTTGGTGCGCGCCCTCGCCCGCTGCTTCGGCGGTGAGTTCGCGCGCATCCAGTTCACCCCGGACCTGATGCCCAGCGACGTCACCGGGCATGCCGTGTATGACTTGCAGACCGAGCAATTCAAACTGCGCAAGGGCCCGTTGTTCACCAACCTGCTACTGGCCGACGAGATCAACCGCGCCCCGGCGAAAACCCAGGCGGCGCTGCTCGAAGCCATGCAGGAGCGGCAAGTCACCCTCGAAGGCCGTGCTCTGCCCATCGCACAGCCGTTCATGGTGCTCGCCACGCAAAACCCCATCGAACAGGAAGGTACATATCCGCTACCGGAAGCCGAACTGGATCGCTTCATGCTCAAGGTACGCATGGATTACCCCGACGCCGACCAGGAGTTGAACATGGTCCGTCAGGTCAGCCGCTCGACCCGGGCCGACATGCTCGATGTCCAACCGATGCGCACGTTGTTGCAGGCCAGGGATGTACTGGCCCTGCAACGCATCGCCAGCGACCTGTCGCTGGACGATCAGGTGCTCGATTACGCCGTGCGCCTGGCCCGCTCCACCCGCAACTGGCCCGGCCTGATCCTCGGCGCCGGGCCTCGGGCGTCCATTGCGCTGGTGCGATGTGCCCGGGCCCGCGCGCTGCTGCGCGGTGGTGAGTTCGTGATTCCGGATGACATCAAGGGCTGCGCCCTGGCCGTGCTGCGCCATCGCGTACGCATCGCGCCGGAGCTGGACATCGAGGGCCTGGATGTCGATCAGGTGCTCCGACAGATGCTCGACCAAGTGCCGGCGCCGCGCCTGTGAAACCCTCGCGCCTGATGCTCGCCTGGCTGTTGATCCTGCTGGCCTGCACCATTGTGTCGGGCACTTTGCGGGCATTGGAGTTCGCAGTTGCGGCGAATCTCATGGCGATCAATTGGGGATTGCTCCTGGCGCTGCTGGCCCTGGCCCTGCTGGATGCGGTGCGCGTGAAGCGCCTGCCTTCGCCGCGGCTGAAACGCCAGATGCCCGGCAGCCTGGCGCTGGGTCGATGGAGCGAAGTGCAGCTGACTGTCGAACACGACTTTTCGCAACCGCTGAACATACAAGTCTTCGACCACGTGCCGCCGGGCCTGAGCTTCGAACACCTGCCCCTGACGGTCGAACTGCGACCTGGTCGGCACAGCCTGGCCGGTTATCGCCTGCGCCCGCTCAAGCGCGGTCACTTCACCTTCGAACGCTGCGAAATCAACCTGCCGAGCCCATTGGGGCTCTGGTCGGACGGGCGTTTGCTCGACCTGCCCGATGCCACCCGCGTCTACCCCGACTTCGCCCGCCTCTATGAAGGGCAACTACTGGCGGTGGACAACTGGCTCAGCCAGCTTGGCGTACGTCAGAAACAACGACGGGGCCTGGGTCTGGAATTCCATCAATTGCGCGAATTTCGCGAGGGCGACAGCCTGCGCCAGATCGACTGGAAAGCCACTGCCCGCCAGCGCATGCCGATTGCCCGGGAGTATCAGGACGAACGTGATCAACAGATCATGTTCATGCTCGACTGCGGCCGACACATGCGCAGCCAGGATGATGAGCTGTCGCACTTCGAYCACGCCCTCAACGCCTGTCTGTTGCTCAGCTACGTCGCGCTGCGTCAGGGCGACGCGGTGGGCCTGAGTACCTTTGCCAGCGAACCGCCGCGCTACCTTGCACCGGTAAAAGGCACCAGCCATCTCAACACCCTGCTCAACAGCGTTTATGACTTGAACAGCAGCCAACGCAGCGCCGACTATCAAGCCGCGGCAACGCAACTGCTGGCACGGCAAAAACGCCGGGCACTGGTGGTGCTGGTAACCAGCCTGCGCGAAGAGGACGACGATGAGTTGCTCTCGGCGGTCAACCGCCTGAGCCAGCAACATCAGGTGCTGGTCGCGAGCCTGCGCGAAGACGTACTCGACACCCTGCGTCAGTCACCGGTGCAGACCTTGCCCGAGGCGCTGGCCTATTGCGGGACCGTGGACTACCTCAATACACGCGCCGAACTCCATGAGCGCTTGAACGCTCATGGAGTACTGGTGATGGATGCGCGACCCGGCGAGTTAGGGGCTGCGTTGGTGACGCGTTACCTGGGCTGGAAAAGAGCCGGAGTTTGAGCCTGAGCAATCACTCACAGCCGGTTTCCCGGTGATCTCAAGCCGAAGCCGGCAACGGCAGAAAACTGAAATACTGCTTCAACGCCTCGACCAAATGCCCATACTCCGGCGGCGCCCGTTGCAGGCTGAACCCGGTGTCGTAATGTTGGGGGGTTGCGTCTTCGTGGCACCACAGACAACAGGCTTGCAGATCGATGATCTGCTGGCCACCTTCGATACCGGGAATTTTCAGACGCAGGTTGAAGTCGGYGCCGATCATCATCGGCAACTGGCTGATCAGCATCAGCCCGTCTTCGCAGACATTGCCCAGATTGCCGATGGGTTTGCCGGTGATGCCGTTGAACACTTTCAGGAAGTACGGCAATTGATGCCGCTCGATTCGGCGGTCGGTGAACATGTGCAATTTCGCTATGCAAGGCTCTTAAGCAGAGCCGCACTACTGCTTCGGAACGGGTACGCATTAAATCTTTGCCCGCTCTCCCTGCTTCCGGTGCGCCATTCCTTGTAGCGCAGAGTCTTGCTTGTGCCGGTCACAGGTGTTGCCCCGGCTCATCAGAGGCAACGCTCTAAAACCGGTTCATTGGACTATAGCTCAGCACCGCCGGGGAGCCAGCGATCAGAGGGTTATCGACATCAGAACTGCGTCGGTTTAACGGCCGCCGCACTGCGCGTCGGATAGTGGCCCAGGCTCTGCAGGGTTTCAATGCGGGCATGGGCACGGTAGGCGTACTCGCTCTGTGGATAGGACGCCATGATGAACTGATAGGTCTTGGCCGCGTCGATAAACATCTTCTGTCGCTCCAGGCACAGGCCGCGCATCATCGACACTTCCGGCCACACGTAAGGCCGCGCGCGGCTGTCGCGTTCGACCTTGGACAGTTCGAGCATCACCTGCTCGCAATTGCCCCGGTCATAGGCGCTGTAGGCATTGTTCAAATGATGGTTCATCGACCAACGGGTGCAGCCCGTGGCGCTGAGGGCGCTAAGGGCAAGGGCGGCAATGAGCACGAATCGCATGGGGGATCTCCTGTCTTGTGCCCTGTATCGGCCCATGGTCGGAAATCTTCAGGCTGCCGGACGTAAAGTTGCAGGGTTCAATAAAGAAAGAAATAAGTAGTGCAAACGAACAATGACTACAACATCGGAGCATAGTAGCCTCACTCAGCGCTTGAACTCAGGAGTCTTTGCATGTCCGTCCGTCGTACCAAAATCGTCGCTACCCTTGGCCCGGCCAGTAACTCGCCGGAAGTTCTCGAACAGCTGATTCTGGCTGGCCTGGACGTCGCCCGCCTGAACTTCTCCCACGGCACCCCCGACGAGCACAAGGCTCGCGCGAAGCTGGTGCGTGACCTCGCCGCCAAACACGGCCGCTTCGTCGCCCTGCTGGGTGATCTGCAAGGCCCGAAAATCCGTATCGCCAAATTCGCCAACAAGAAGATCGAGCTGAAGATCGGTGATCAATTCACCTTCTCCACCAGCCATCCTCTGACCGAAGGCAACCAGCAAGTGGTCGGCATCGACTACCCGGACCTGGTCAAGGACTGCGGCGTGGGCGACGAGCTGCTGCTAGACGACGGCCGCGTGGTGATGCGCGTCGATACCGCCACCGCCACCGAACTGCACTGCACCGTGACCATCGGCGGTCCGCTGTCCGACCACAAAGGCATCAACCGTCGCGGTGGCGGCCTGACCGCTCCGGCCCTGACTGAAAAAGACAAGGCTGACATCAAGCTCGCTGCGGAAATGGAAGTCGACTACCTCGCGGTATCCTTCCCGCGTGACGCCGCCGACATGGAATACGCCCGTCAACTGCGCGACGAAGCCGGTGGCACTGCCTGGCTGGTGGCGAAGATCGAACGCGCCGAAGCCGTGGCCGACGACGAAACCCTCGACGGCCTGATCAAGGCGTCCGACGCGGTGATGGTTGCCCGTGGCGACCTGGGTGTGGAAATCGGCGACGCCGAGCTGGTGGGCATCCAGAAAAAGATCATTCTGCACGCACGCCGCCACAACAAGGCGGTGATCGTCGCGACCCAGATGATGGAGTCGATGATCCAGAACCCGATGCCGACCCGCGCTGAAGTGTCCGACGTAGCCAACGCCGTGCTCGACTACACCGATGCCGTGATGCTCTCGGCGGAAAGCGCCGCTGGCCTGTACCCGCTGGAAGCCGTTCAGGCCATGGCGCGCATCTGCATCGGTGCCGAAAAGCATCCGACCAGCAAGACCTCCAGCCACCGCATCGGCAAAGAGTTCGAGCGCTGCGACGAAAGCATCGCACTGGCGACCATGTACACCGCCAACCACTTCCCGGGCGTGAAGGCGATCATCGCCCTGACCGAAAGTGGCTACACCCCGCTGATCATGTCGCGCATCCGCTCCTCGGTGCCGATCTACGCGTTCACCCCACACCGCGAAGCCCAGGCTCGAGCGGCGATGTTCCGTGGCGTGTACACCATCCCGTTCGATCCGGCTTCGCTGGCGCCGAACGAAGTCAGCCAAAAGGCGATCGACGAGCTGGTCAAGCGCGGCGTAGTGGAAAAAGGCGACTGGGTCATCCTGACCAAGGGCGACAGCTACCACACCACCGGCGGCACCAACGGCATGAAGATCCTGCACGTTGGCGATCCGATGGTCTGAGTGACCGGTTGCTGAAAAACAAAAGCCCCGCCATGTGAATGGCGGGGCTTTTTGTTTGTGCGCCAGGCATGGCGCGTTGCGCGTAAGCGCAACCAGCTTGGCTGTGGTGGCCTCGCTGGTGACTTGGAGGTGAAAGTCCTCTACACACCCGGCAAGGGGAAGTG
>NZ_JBGCUL010000238.1:0-5914 GCF_054177685.1 Pseudomonas sp. P5_A2_2 | reverse complement strand
GTTGAACACCACGCGCTTGTAGCGGGTGTCGTCACCACCGATGGCTTCGCGCAGGTGCCAGGCAATGGCTTCCCCCTCGCGGTCCAAGTCGGTTGCGAGATAGATGGTGTCAGCATCCTTGGCGAGCCGGCGCAGCTCTTCGATGACTTTTTCCTTGCCCGGGAGGATCTCGTACTTGGCTTTCCAGCCATGGTCCGGATCGACACCCATGCGCGCGACCAGCTGCTTGCGCGCCTTTTCTTTCGGTGACAGTGCCGGCACTTCACCCGCAGCAGCCTTGCCGCGCTTGGCGGCTGGCTCTTTGCTGGCGCTAGCCGAACCGCTGGTGGGCAGGTCTCGGATATGGCCGATACTCGACTTCACCACGTATTCGTTGCCCAAATACTTGTTGATGGTCTTGGCCTTAGCCGGGGATTCCACAATGACCAGCGATTTGCCCATGGATCAGAAAATTCCTGAATTCGAGAAGTGAAAGGCGGTTGGCGCCTGACGCGGCACCGCTATATATAGTGGCAACAAGGTGAGGTCAAGCGCAGGGTTTTGCGCGCACCCAGCTTATGGCTTGGTAAAAAGGCTTTCTTCGGCCTGCACCAAAGCAAAGCGTGGCACCTGTTCACCGTCAACTTCGACGGACTCCAGGAACATGCTCAAGGGACGCACCCAAAAGCCGTAATCGCCATACAGGGCTTGATAGAAGACCACTTCTTCTTCGGTTTCCGAATGCCGCGCGACACTGAATACGCGGTACTGCGGACCTTTGTAATGTTGGTAGAGCCCTGGTTGTATCGGCATGCTTTGGCCCTCACTCAAATTTTTTCAAAATAAAAACAAAAATAAATCCGGAAAAACAAAAACCGGGGCACTTGGCCCCGGCTTCCATCAGCGAGACGCTTAAACGCGTTCGAAGACGGTGGAGATGCCTTGGCCGAGACCAATGCACATGGTGGCCACCCCGAAGGTGCCGCCATTCTGCTTCATCACATTGAGCAAAGTGCCGGAGATACGCGCACCGGAGCAACCGAACGGGTGGCCCAGGGCGATCGCGCCACCGTGCAGGTTAACCTTCTCGTTCATCTTGTCGAGCACTTTCAGATCTTTCAGCACTGGCAGGGCCTGTGCGGCGAAAGCTTCATTGAGCTCGAAGAAGTCGATGTCGGAGATGCCCAGACCCGCGCGCTTCAGTGCTTTTTGTGTGGCCGGTACTGGACCATAGCCCATGATCGCCGGATCCACACCTGCCACTGCCATCGAGCGAATCACCGCCAGAGGCTGGATGCCCAGGTCCTGTGCGCGCTGCGCCGACATCACGATCATGCACGAAGCACCATCGGTGATCTGCGACGAGGTGCCCGCTGTCACGGTGCCGCCCTTCGGATTGAACGCCGGCTTCAGGGCCGCCAGGCTTTCCAGGGTGGTTTCCGGACGAATGGTTTCGTCGTAGTCGAAGGTTTTCAGGAAACCGTTCTCGTCGTAGCCCTGCATCGGGATGATTTCGTCTTTGAACTTGCCTTCCACGGTCGCCTTATGGGCGAGTTGGTGGGAACGCACGCCGAAAGCGTCCTGTTGCTCGCGGGTGATGCCGTGCATTTTGCCCAGCATTTCCGCGGTCAGGCCCATCATGCCCGAGGCTTTCGCCGCGTACAGCGACATGTGCGGGTTCGGATCGACACCGTGCATCATGCTCACATGGCCCATATGCTCGACGCCACCAACCACGAAAACGTCACCGTTGCCGGTCATGATCGCTTGCGCAGCAGTGTGCAGGGCACTCATCGACGAGCCGCACAGGCGGCTGACGGTCTGGCCGGCCGAGGTGTGCGGGATCTGGGTCATCAACGACGCCATGCGCGCGATGTTCCAGCCCTGCTCCAGGGTCTGGTTAACGCAGCCCCAGATCACGTCTTCGACTTCGCTCGGGTCAACCTTGACGTTGCGTTCCAGCAGTTTGCTGATCAGGTGCGCCGACATGTCTTCGGCGCGGGTGTTGCGGTGCATGCCGCCCTTGGAGCGGCCCATCGGAGTACGACCGAAGTCGACAATCACGACGTCTCTAGGATTCAAGCTCATAAGTTCACTCTCACTCTAGTTGGGGGCGCTTAACCGAAGAAGCTCTGGCCGTTCTTGGCCATTTCGCGCAGCTTCGCGGTCGGGTGGTACAGCGCGCCCAAATCAGCGTACTGGTCGGCCAGGGCAACGAACTCTGCCACACCGAGCGAGTCGATGTAGCGCAGCGCACCGCCACGGAATGGAGGGAAACCAATACCGTAGACCAGGCCCATGTCGGCTTCGGCAGCGGTTTCGACGATGCCGTCTTCCAGGCAACGCACGGTTTCCAGGCACAGCGGGATCATCATCCAGTTGATGATGTCTTCGTCGGTGACTTCGCGCTGCTCGTAAACGATCGGCTTGAGCACTTCCAGCACCGACGGATCGGCGACTTTCTTCTGCTTGCCCTTCTTGTCGGTCTCGTAGGCGTAGAAGCCCTTGCCGTTCTTCTGGCCCAGGCGCTTGGCTTCGTAGAGCACGTCAACGGCCGAACGGCGGTCGTCCTTCATGCGGTCCGGGAAACCTTCAGCCATCACGTCACGACCGTGGTGGCCGGTGTCGATGCCGACCACGTCCATCAGGTAGGCCGGGCCCATTGGCCAGCCGAACTTTTCCATGATCTTGTCGATACGGACGAAGTCCACACCGGCGCTGACCAGCTTGGCGAAACCGCCGAAGTACGGGAACAGGACGCGGTTGACCAGGAAGCCCGGGCAATCGTTGACGACGATCGGGTTCTTGCCCATTTTCTTGGCGTAGGCAACGGTGGTGGCGACAGCCAGCTCACTGGACTTCTCGCCACGGATCACTTCCACCAGCGGCATCATGTGCACCGGGTTGAAGAAGTGCATGCCGACGAAGTTTTCCGGACGCTTGAGGGCCTTGGCCAGCAAGGTGATGGAAATGGTCGAAGTGTTCGACGCGAGGATGGTGTCCTCTTTGACCTGGTCTTCCACTTCAGCCAGTACCGCTTGCTTGACCTTCGGGTTCTCGACGACCGCTTCAACCACCAGGTCCACGTGACCGAAGTCTCCGTAAGACAGGGTTGGACGAATGCCGTTGAGCACTTCAGCCATTTTCGCGGCGGTCATGCGACCTTTATCAACGCGGCCAACCAGCAGTTTGGCGGCTTCGGCCAGACCCTGCTCGATACCGTGCTCGTTGATGTCCTTCATCAGGATCGGCGTACCTTTGGAAGCCGACTGATAGGCGATACCGCCGCCCATGATGCCGGCGCCCAGTACGGCGGCCTGCTTCACGTCCCTGGCGATTTCGTCGTAGGCCTTGGCCTTTTTCTTCAGTTCCTGATCGTTCAGGAACAAGCCGATCAGGCTCTGCGCGGCCGAGGTCTTGGCCAGTTTGACGAAACCGGCTGCTTCAATTTCCAGCGCCTTGTCGCGACCGAAGTTCGCGGCTTTCTGGATGGTCTTGATCGCTTCAACCGGCGCCGGGTAGTTCGGGCCAGCCTGGCCAGCCACAAAACCTTTGGCGGTTTCGAAAGCCATCATTTGTTCGATGGCGTTGAGCTTCAGCTTTTCCAGCTTCGGCTGGCGCTTGGCCTTGTAGTCGAACTCGCCGGAAATGGCGCGTTTGACCAGTTCCAGCGCGGCGTCCTGCAGCTTCTCTGGAGCAACCACTGCATCGACAGCGCCAACTTTCAGCGCGTCTTCAGGACGGTTTTCCTTGCCGGCGGCAATCCACTCGATGGCGTTGTCGGCACCAATCAGGCGCGGCAGGCGCACAGTACCGCCGAAGCCCGGGTAGATGCCCAGCTTGACTTCCGGCAGACCGATCTTGGCGTTGGTGGACATGACGCGGTAGTCCGCCGCCAGGCACATTTCCAGACCGCCACCCAATGCGATGCCGTTGATTGCGGCTACAGTCGGGACGTTGAGGTCTTCGAAATCGCTGAAAATCCTGTTGGCTTCGAGGTTGCCAGCAACAAGTTCTGCATCCGGCAGCTTGAAGTTGTCGACAAATTCGGTGATGTCGGCGCCGACGATGAACACGTCCTTGCCACTGCTGACGATCACGCCCTTGATCGAAGCATCTGCCTTGATGGTGTCTACGGCCTGACGCAGTTCGTTCAGGGTTAGACGGTTGAACTTGTTGACGGACTCACCCTTGAGGTCGAACTTCAGTTCGACGATGCCACTTTCAAGAGCCTTAACCGTGATGGCTTTACCTTCGTAAATCATCAACTGATCTCCACGATATGGAAGCTGAACAGTACACGTCGGACGCAGGCGAATGGCTTGGCAGGGACGTTGATCGTCAATGCTACGCCCATTCCCCCGGCACACCCGCCAACGCGATAGTCGGGATTCTGTAGGAGCGGTCTGAAATACAAACGCTCAATTCATACGCCCGTTTGATTTGGGTACGTCACCTTCACGGAATTTCCGACAATTGTCAATCGCCTGAAAAACGGGTTGAAACGCGACTTTCCGGTCATTTCCGTACTGCGAAGACCTTAAACACGCCGAAGCATGCAAGGTCATTCATAGAATCAATTGTTAGAAAAGTCGCCCTAATTCGCTGCAGCCCGTGTTTAACACGCTACGCTGGCGAAACCAGGGGAAAAAGTTGAACGCTTTGGCGAATGCCCAGCGTAAGATCAGCCCACACCGTTTTACCGGCCTGCCTGGCCAACCCGCCCGATGAAGTTGTCGGGCTTTTTATTGCCTGATCGCTTCCTGTAGGAGCGAGCTTGCTCGCGATGAACCTGAGGACGCCGCAGGGGTGTCAGGTTGCCAGCGTCATCGTTGACGACCATCGCGAGCAGGCTCGCTCCTACAGGGGACCCGGTTTCAGGCCAGTGCCTTGAGGGTGGCATCGATCTGTTGCAACACCTCGGCCTCACCCTTCTCGCCCCAATACAAGGCGATTATTTGCTTGTCAGCCTCGACCTTGAAGACATTGCCTGGCAATTTTTCGAAATGATCGAGCAGCGCCCGATCTTCACAGATTTCCTGCCATTGATTGACCCAGACACCCGGTGATTTTTGCCAGTAACTCCAGCACGCCGGCTGACTGCCACGTCGCGGGCGATGGTACTGCGCACAGGGGCTTGGCGGCTCCTGGCTCAGCCAGTGCGGCCATTGCTGAGGTGCCAGTTGCATGGCCAGGCCGATGCGCCGGGCCTCCATCCGCAGGGCTATGCGCCCACTCTGGGCACGCGAGGGGCGCAACCATGCCAGCGGGCTGAGTACCACCAGCAGGATTGACACCACTATCCAGACCGTCATATCTGTACTCCCGATTCTTGATGAGCCCATTGTGTCACTTTGGAACCAATGCGCTTGAAACCAGCCATACTTACCAATATTGCATCCCTCAGGAGGAGCACCTCATGCCCTACAACCATATTCTGGTCGCTGTAGATCTGACCGAAGAGTGCGACCCTGTGATCCACCGCGCTCGCGAACTGTCGGTGAGCAACGGCGCGAAGCTGTCCCTGGTGCACATTGTCGAACCGATGGCGATGGCCTTCGGCGGCGACGTGCCGATGGACCTGTCACAACTGCAACAGCAGCAGTTCGATCAGGCCAAGGAGCGACTGGAGCGCCTCAAGCACAAATACGCCGAACTCGAAGGCGCCAACTGCCACCTGACCTACGGCCAGCCACGCCAGGAAATTCACCACATGGCCAAGGAGCAGACCTGCGACCTGATCGTGGTGGGCAGCCATGGCCGGCACGGCCTGGCACTGCTGCTGGGCTCCACCGCCAATGACGTGCTGCATGGCGCGCCTTGCGATGTGCTGGCGGTGCGCCTGCAAACCAAATCCTGAAGTTGTAGGTACCCCCTGTGGGAGCRAGCTTGCTCCGGGCGGCGTTCCGACGATGAGGCACTGACAGTCGATATC
>NZ_JBGCUL010000237.1:0-5934 GCF_054177685.1 Pseudomonas sp. P5_A2_2 | reverse complement strand
ACGTCAGGGTGATCAACAGCAGGAAACCGGAGGAGACTTTCTCCACCTGCAAGCCTTGCTGGATCACCGCTTGTGGCAGGCGTGACTCCACGGCTTTCAGGCGGTTCTGCACATCTACCTGAGCCAGTTCCGGGTTGGTGCCCGGCTGGAAGGTGGCCTTGATGGTCGCGCTGCCGAGGCTGCTCTGGGATTCGAAATACAGCAGGTGATCGGCGCCGTTGAGCTCTTCCTCGATCAGGCTGACCACGCTCTCGTCCACGGTTTGCGCCGAAGCGCCCGGGTACACGGCGTAGATTTCGATTTGTGGCGGCGCGACATCCGGGTATTGCGCCACCGGCAGTTGTGGAATGGCCAGCGCACCGGCCAGCAGGATGAACAGGGCAACCACCCAGGCGAACACCGGGCGGTCAATAAAGAACTGCGGCATAAAAAAGCGTCCTGCTTACTGACCAGTCACCTGGGCAAGTGGAAGAGGGGTGTCGTCGATCTGCACTTTCTCGCCGGGGCGGGCGTGCTGCAGTCCCTCGATGACGATGCGGTCGCCTGCTTTCAGGCCGCTGGTGACGATCCAGCGATCGTTCTGCACGGCGCCCAGTTCGACCGGTTGCTGGCCGACCCGCTGTTCGCCGTCGAGCAGCAGCACCTGGGCGATGCCGGCGCTGTCGCGCTGGATGGCCCGTTGCGGCACGCTGATGCCCTGCTGGTTGACCGCTTGTTCCAGGCGTACGCGCACGAAACTGCCGGGCAGCAAGTCGAGGTCGGGGTTGGGGAACTCGCTGCGCAGGATGATCTGGCCGGTGCCCGGGTCGACGCTGATGTCACTGAACAACATTTTGCCCGGCAGCGGGTAGAGGCTGCCGTCATCCTGAATCAGCGTGGCCTTGGCCTGGTCCTGGCCGACCTGCTGCAACTGGCCGGAACGGAAGGCGCGGCGCAGTTCGTTGAGTTCGCGGGTGGACTGGGTCAGGTCGGCGTGAATCGGGTTCAGTTGCTGAATCAGCGCCAGCGGCGTGGTTTCGTTCTGCCCGACCAGCGCGCCTTCGGTGACCAGCGCCCGGCCGATGCGCCCGGAAATCGGCGCCGTGACTGTGGCGTAACCGAGGTTCAACCGGGCGCGCTCAACCGCCGCCTTGTTGCCGGCGACGTCGGCGGCGGTCTGCCGCGCATTGGCCCGGGCGTTGTCGTAGTCCTGACCGCTGATGGCCTTGTCGTCGATCAACCGGGCGTAGCGCTGTTCCTGCAATCTGGCCTGGAACGCGTTGGCTTCGGCCTTGCGTAACGCCGCTTCGGCGCTGTCCAGGTCAGCCTTGAACGGCGCCGGGTCGATGCGGAACAGCACATCACCCTGTTTCACATCACTGCCTTCACGGAAAGTCCGCTGCAAGACCACGCCGGCCACGCGGGCACGCACTTCGGCCATGCGCGGTGCGGCTATCCGCCCGCTCAGTTCGCTGCTGATGGTCAGTGGCCGCGCTTCGATGGTTTCGATGCGAACCGTGGCCAGTGGCGTCTGCTCTTCGGCAGTCGGCGCCTTGTCGCAAGCGGCCAGCATCAGCGCCAGTGCAATCAGGCTGAGCCTGGCAAGCAGATTGTTTGACATGTAATAACCCCAATAATGACCCCCAGCATCCTACTGGGCGCAGGCGAGGGTAGCGGTGAAGCTTTGTTGGTGCTGTGTGAAATTGTGTAAGGGTTTTACTCAGGTGTGCGTGAGGGCGTATATCCTTCAGTCCTTGATTTCTATTGCGCCAGATACGCCGCCATCGCGAGCAAGCTCGCTCCAACAGTGGCCGGTGGTGTTCACAACATTTGTGTTCACATCAAATCCCTGTGGGAGCGAGCTTGCTCGCGATGGCAATCTATCTGGCGCCAAAGCACTTTCTGGAAACACCCATGCCCAACATC
Organism: Pseudomonas sp. P5_A2_2; assembly: GCF_054177685.1. Classification (NCBI taxonomy): domain Bacteria; kingdom Pseudomonadati; phylum Pseudomonadota; class Gammaproteobacteria; order Pseudomonadales; family Pseudomonadaceae; genus Pseudomonas; species Pseudomonas sp. P5_A2_2. The sequence goes on along the minus strand of NZ_JBGCUL010000237.1, from coordinate 4,029 downwards.
CTCCTGGTCGAAGACGACACCGCCCTCGCCGAACTGATTGCCAGCTACCTGGAACGCAACGGTTATTCCGTCAGCGTGATCGGTCGTGGTGACCATGTGCGCGAACGAGCGCGGCTCAATCCGCCGGACCTGGTGATCCTCGACCTGATGCTGCCCGGCCTCGACGGCTTGCAAGTCTGTCGTTTGCTGCGCGCCGATTCGGCGACCCTGCCGATCCTGATGCTCACCGCCCGCGATGACAGCCACGACCAGGTCCTGGGCCTGGAAATGGGCGCCGACGACTACGTCACCAAACCGTGCGAGCCGCGGGTGCTGCTGGCCCGGGTGCGAACCTTGTTGCGCCGCAGCAGCCTCAGCGAACCGCAGACCGCCAACGACCGCATTCTGATGGGCAACCTGTGCATCGACCTGTCTGAACGCACCGTGACCTGGCGCGGGCAATTGGTGGACCTGTCCAGTGGTGAGTACAACCTGCTGGTGGTGCTGGCCCGGCATGCCGGTGAAGTGTTGAGTCGCGACCAGATCCTGCAACGCCTGCGTGGCATCGAATTCAATGGCACTGACCGTTCGGTGGACGTGGCGATTTCCAAATTGCGGCGCAAGTTCGACGACCACGCCGGCGAGGCGCGCAAGATCAAGACCGTGTGGGGCAAGGGGTACCTGTTCAGCCGTTCCGAATGGGAATGCTGAGCCAATGTTCAGAATCCTCTTTCGTTTGTACCTGGTGACCATCGTCTCCTTCAGCGCCGCGATTTACCTGGTGCCGGATCTGGTGATCAAGGTGTTCCACGAGCGCTTTGTCACCTACAACCTCGATTATTCCCGTGGGCTGCAAACGCTGATCGTCAAACAGTTTCACGCAGCCCCGGCCGAGCAGTGGCCGGCCCTGGCCGCTGAAATGGACAAGGACTTCAATCCGCTGCACATCGTGCTCGGCAGCAATGACGACAGCAGCCTGACGCCTGATGAGCAGCAGCGTTTGCAGCGCGGCGAGAACGTCGTGCGCGTGGGCGACTGGGGTTGGCGCACGCTGGCGGTCGCGCCGCTGAATGAGCACACCGTGGTGCAAATGGTCGTGCCGCCCGATCCACTGGACGTCAACCTGTTGTACTGGAGCATCAACGTCCTGATCGGCGCGACCATGCTCGCTTGCCTGTTGTTGTGGCTGCGCCCGCACTGGCGTGATCTGGAGCGCCTCAAGGGCACGGCCGAACGCTTTGGCAAGGGGCACCTGAGCGAGCGCACGCAAATCTCCCCGAGCTCCAACATTGGTAGCCTGGCCACAGTGTTCGACACCATGGCCGGCGACATCGAAAACCTGCTCAACCAGCAGCGGGACTTGCTCAATGCGGTATCCCACGAGTTGCGCACGCCCCTGACGCGCCTGGATTTCGGCCTGGCGCTGGCGCTGTCCGACGACTTGCCAGCGGCCAGCCGCGAGCGCCTGCAAAGCCTGGTGGCGCACATTCGTGAGCTTGATGAGCTGGTGCTGGAGTTGCTGTCCTACAGTCGCCTGCAAAACCCGGCGCGGCTACCAGAGCAGGTCGAGGTGTCGCTGGATGAATTCATCGACAGCATTCTGGGCAGCGTCGACGAAGAACTGGAGTCCCCGGATATCGTCATCGACGTGCTGCTGCACGGCCAACTCGAACGCTTCAGCCTGGACCCGCGCCTGACCGCTCGCGCCCTGCAAAACCTGCTGCGCAACGCCATGCGCTACTGCGAGAAGCGTATCCAGATCGGTGTGCAGGTGTATGCCGGCGCCTGTGAAATCTGGGTCGACGATGACGGCATTGGCATTCCGGATGACGAGCGCGAACGGATTTTCGAACCGTTCTACCGCCTCGACCGCAGCCGCGACCGCGCCACGGGTGGTTTCGGCCTGGGGCTGGCGATCAGCCGCCGCGCGCTGGAGGCCCAAGGCGGCACGCTGACGGTGGAAGCCTCGCCGCTGGGCGGGGCGCGCTTTCGCTTGTGGTTGCCGGGTTCGGCCTGACGCGCTTCGCAGGCACTGTCGCAGCGCCTGCGTTGAGCCAGGGTTTCTCAGGTACTCAGGCGACTACGCAACAGCTTCGCCATCGCCTCCAGATCCGCGATCGGCTGATGCCCGATCAGCATCCAGGCGTGTTCCATGTCAGCCCAATACACGATGTTCAGCTCGCGCCGCTGTTCATGGGCGAATTGGCGGCTGCCGCTGTTGGAGCGGGTCATGCACAGCGCCATGGGGCCGTGCACCGGATCGAGGTAGGTGATCTGGGCAATGGGCGCGCCGTCGTACTCGAGGATTTGCGCACGCTTGAACTCGGCACGAGGCAGGCTCAGTTTTGCCGGCGCGAGATCGAGGCCCAGGCGCGCATCGATGGTCCGCAGTTGTGCCCGTTGGGCGGCTTCATCAGCGGGTAAATGATCCAGGGTTTCCGGCACGTAGAGCGCCATGTAATCGGCCACCAGGCCGCGCCAGTTGTGTGTCTGCCGACTCGCTTGCCAGCCGAGGAACAAACGGTCCGCCAGCACGCCGCCGGCCAATAGCCCGGCCGCGGCGGCCAGGAACCAGCGTCGACTGAGCCCGGGGCGGGCGGGTGAAGGCAGCGTGGCGAGCATGGCTTGCAGGCGATCCACCGGCGCCYGCCGGGCCAGTTCATCGTAGGCGTCCTTGAACGGCAGGCTGCTGCGATCCAGCCATTGCAGGCGCAGGCCGAGCATCGGGTCTTTGATGATGGCCGCGTCGACGCGCGAGCGCTGCTCGGCATCGAGTTGGTTGTCGAGGTAGGCCACCAGTTGTTCGTCCGAGGTTCTCGCGCTCATCAATGTTCTCCTCGGTAAGGGTGCGGCACCGTGTGCAACGGTGGATATTCGGCCAGTTTCGCCCGAGCGGTGGCCAGGCGACTCATCACCGTGCCGATGGGCACTTGCAGCACGTCGGCGACTTCGCGGTAGGACAAGCCCTCGACGTAGGCGAGAAACACCGTTTCGCGCTGGGTCTCGGGCAACGCATCGACGCGACGGATGACTTGTGCCGCCAACACATGGGTCTGGGCCACGGATTCACCATCGAACGACAAGGCCTCATCGGCATCCACCTGACCCTGACCCTGACGCACCCGCTGGGCGCGGACTTCGTTGAGCCAGATCGAATGCAGAATGCTCAGCAGCCAGCGGTCCATGCGCGTTCCCGCCACGAATTGCGCGGCCCGTTCCAGCGCCCGCACGCAGGTGGCCTGCACCAGGTCATCGGCGACATGCCGTTGCCGGGACAGCAGCAGGCCGTAGCGCCATAACCGCGCCAGATGCTGGTTCAGTTCCGTTCGTATTGCCTGATCGCTGGCGATGGCGACCTCCGTCCGCTCGGGTTGTCAGGTTTTCGATGAGTCGTTGATGGCTTCGGCCAGGTCCTGGTACTCCTCGCACTGGGTATTGCCGCAGATGGATTTGATCTGCTGCAGTTGCTCCTGCGCGAGATCCAGCCGGCCTTTGATCACATAGGCCTCGCCGAGGTATTCGCGGACTTGCGCGTACTGCGGGTCGAGTTTCACCGATTGCAGGTAATAGCCGATGCCTTCGTCGGTACGCCCTAGTTTACGCGTGGCGTAGCCGCGATAGTTCAGCGCTTTTGCCGTATTTGGCTGTTTCAGCGTGTCAAGCAGGGCAAGAGCTTCTTCGTAACGTCCGTCCTTGGCCAGTTGATACGCATAGTTGGTGCGGTCTTCGTCCGGCACCAGGTTGCTGGTCTGCCTGACGCACCGCTGCGATCGGGTATCCAGCACCTGACCTTTCGGGCAGGTGGGTCTGGTGGGCATGTCGTTACCGCCGCCACCACCGTTGGCCAGGGCAAGGGAGCCGGACAACGCAACGGTCAGCAACAGCGGGGTCATCAGAACGGCAAAACGAATATTCATGGGCTTTGCTCCAGAGGTTCACGGGTTTCAGATCAGGTCGCGCCTCGTCAGACGCAGTGCAAGGTCGATGTGATGAGAACACTGCAGCATGAACAATTATTCGTTGTGGGAGCGAGCTTGCTCGCGATAGCGC
>NZ_JBGCUL010000236.1:0-5953 GCF_054177685.1 Pseudomonas sp. P5_A2_2 | reverse complement strand
GTTCCGCCTTTACCTGCCCTGACTGGCAGCATATTTATCGACGCTGCTTGAAATTCCGAACACGCGGAGCCTATTTTGTACGGTCGCCGTTCGCGGCTCGCACAATAACAAGGATTGCGTCATGACGACCGTTGGCCTGAGTTCACTCGCGCAGCGATTGACGGGCATCGATGAAGTTGAGTGTGTCACGCCGGATTTGAACGGCGTTCCACGGGGCAAAGTGATGACCAGCGAGGGGTTTCTCGACGGTCGACGTTTGCAGATGGCGCGGGGCGTGCTGCTGCAATGCATCATGGGCGGATACCCGCCGGCGCGGTTTTACGGCAGCGATGATGGCGACCTGGCGCTGATTCCGGACCCGGCACAAATCCACCGCCTGCCCTGGAGCAATCCGCCGCGCGCTTTCGCCATTTGCGACGCGAATGAACTGGGCACCACCACCAGCTCCAGCCTGTCGACCCGTGGTCAGCTCAAGGCCGTGATTGCCCGTTATGCAGCCCGCGGCCTGGCGCCCGTGGTGGCGACCGAGCTTGAGTTCTTCGTTTTTGCACCCAATACCGACCCGACTCAGTCGTTCCAGCCACCGCTCGGGCTGGATGGTCGTCGCGAGAATGGTCAGTCGGCGTTCAGTGTCAGTTCCAACAATGGGCTGCGACCCTTCTTCAATGAAGTCTACGAGTGCATGGCTGCGTTGGGGCTGCCCCGCGATACGTTCATGCACGAAATGGGCATCAGCCAGTTCGAAATCAATCTGCTGCATGGCGATCCATTGCTGCTGGCCGACCAGACGTTGCTGTTCAAGCACTTGCTCAAGGAAGTTGCCCTCAAGCACGGCCTGAGCGTGGTGTGCATGGCCAAGCCGCTGGCGCATACGCCAGGCAGTTCGATGCATATTCACCAGAGTGTCGTCGAGATCGATTCGGGGCAAAACGTGTTCAGTGATAAGGCGGGGCAGGAGACGGCAACCTTCCGTCACTTCATTGCCGGCCAGCAAGTGTGCATGGCCGACTTCACTGCGTTGTTTGCGCCGAACGTGAACTCCTATCAGCGCTTGTGCCACCCTTACGCCTCACCGAATAATGCCTGTTGGTCCTATGACAACCGGGCGGCCGGCTTGCGCATACCGGCCAGTTTGCCGGTGGCCCGTCGGGTTGAGAACCGCTTGCCGGGGGCCGATGCCAATCCATACCTGGCGATTGCCGCAAGCCTGGCGGCGGGGTTGCATGGCATCGAGAACGCGTTGGAGCCGAGTGCGCCGATCCAGGGTGAGTTCGAAGTGCCGGACAATCTTTCGTTGCCCTGTACCTTGCATGCGGCACTGGAGCGTCTGAAACGTAGCCAGTTGGCCAAGGAACTGTTCGGTGCGGAATTCATCGAAGGCTACATCGCTTCGAAGACTCTGGAACTGAGCAGTTTTCATGATGAAATTACTCCCTGGGAACGGCGTGTTTTAGCAGCCCAGGCCTGACGATCCGTCGACATCCGGCTATCGTTTAGCGATAGCCGATTCTCACTGCAAGGAGCCGCGCGGAACGCCGATGCGCCAAATCTGGAAATCCTTTCGAGCACTGTATTTCGCTTCGCTGATGATGTTGATCGGCTCGGGCCTGCTGAGTACTTACCTGGGCCTGCGCCTGGCGGCCGACCATGTCGACAGCCTGTGGGTCGGTGCGTTGATGGCCGCCAACTACTTCGGCCTGGTGCTGGGGGGCAAGATCGGTCACCGGTTGATTGCCCGGGTCGGGCATATCCGGGCCTACTCGGCCTGTGCCGGAATCGTCGGTGCGGCGGTTTTGGGCCATGGCCTGATCGATTGGCTGCCGGCCTGGCTGTTCCTGCGGGTGATCGTCGGCCTTGGCATGATGTGCCAGTACATGGTGATCGAGAGCTGGTTGAACGAACAGGCCGAGGCCAAGCAGCGCGGGTTGGTGTTCAGCGGTTACATGATCGCCTCTTACCTGGGCCTGGTGATGGGGCAGCTGATTCTGGTCATGCACCCGGCGCTGGGGCTGGAGCTGCTGATGCTGGTTGCCCTGTGTTTCGCCCTGTGCCTGGTGCCCGTGGCCCTGACCCGGCGGATCCACCCTGCACCCTTGCATCCGGCGCCCATGGAGCCACGGTTCTTTATCAAGCGTGTGCCGCAGTCATTGAGTACGGTGCTGGGGGCAGGGCTGATCGTCGGTTCGTTCTATGGTCTGGCGCCGCTGTATGCTTCGCAGCAAGGTTTGTCCACGGAGCTGGTCGGTCTGTTCATGGGTAGCTGTATTTTTGCCGGGCTGCTGGTGCAGTGGCCGTTGGGCTGGTTGTCCGACCGTTACGATCGGGCCGTGTTGATCCGCAGTTTCGCATTCAGCCTGGCCCTGGCCGCACTGCCGCTGGCGATCATGCCGCAGGTGCCGTTGGAGGTTCTGTTTATCGCCGGTTTTGTCTGTTCGTTGGTGCAGTTCTGTCTGTATCCGTTGGCGGTGGCGTTTTCCAATGACCATGTTGAAGGCGATCGCCGGGTGTCCCTGACGGCAATGTTGCTGGTGACCTACGGCGTTGGCGCGAGTATCGGGCCGCTGGTGGCGGGCGTGCTGATGAAGCTGTTCGGCAGTCAGATGCTCTATGCCTTCTTCAGTTTCTTTGCATTGGTGCTGGTATGGCGGATTCGCCCGAAAGCGGTGACCAACCTGCATCAGGTCGACGACGCACCGCTGCATCACGTGGCCATGCCGGACAATATGACGAGTTCGCCACTGGTGGCCTGCCTCGACCCGCGGGTCGATGAGCAGGTGGTGCAGGAGCAGATGTGCAATCCGGTGAATCCGGAGCCGTCAGCCGAACCTGAAGACGATCAACCGCCGCAAGACCCTGACTCGGGCCGCGAGCAAAGCTTTACCGAGGCCAGGCCTTAAATTCAGTGCATAAAAAAACGGGCAGTCACCGCCAGGGACTGCCCGTTTTTTGTTGACGCTCTATCAGAGATCGTCTTTGTCGAAGCGACGCGCTTCGCGTTGCAACTGGTAGACGAAGCGTTCGACCTGACGCTGCACCAGCCCGCTCATGTTGTGGAAGCGAATGCCGGCGAAGGTGGTGGAGATCTTTTCTTCGAAGTGCAGATAACGCAACTCGACCGGCGCGGTCATCTTGCCAAAGGGCAGTTCGGCGCTGAAGCGGTCGTAAACCTGACCCAGTTGCAGGCTGCCAGTGATGTCGCCGTCGAAACGCAATTTGCAGCCGGTAGCGGAAATATCCAGCAGCTTGCCGCTGATCGGAGCCTTGAGCTTTTCGCCATCGAGGTTGACGTTGACCAGTTGTGCCAGCTTCAGTGCTGCACGGAATGCATTGCGGCGCTGGTGGTACACCACTTCATCGGGAAGGGCGCCGCGATAGCAGCGGCTGCCACCGGATTCATCGATGGTCAATCGGCCGTTGCTTTCCCAGGCAATGCGTACGCCTTCGTGGAAGCCTTCGACCCTGAACGGTTCGCCCGCCATCAGGTAACGCTCGCCATCACGGGGGATCATTTCGTCCAGGGCAATCATATTGCTGTCACGGTCCAGGTCCACCAGGTAACTCTGGAAACGCTGGCTGCGCTCGTGGAACGTAATGATCAGCGGGTCATGGCTTTCGAGCAGCTGGCGCAGGTTGCTGGAGATTTCCAAGGGCGTGGAGAGCACCTTGGGTGGCTGCGGAGCATCATCCACGGATAAGGCATTGGACACGGTTAATCAATCTCCAGACAAAATTTGACTACGGCAGGCTAGCAGTTTGCCAGTATGTTGCGCGTCTTGATAGAGCGGGGGCATTGACCGGTTCATGCCTGACTGAGCGGGCGTGGCTTGGCAAGCCTGGAGAATGTTCCGCTGGCATCGTAAAGCGCCGGGGTTTCACCGCCGGTGAGGATTTTCAGCTGGGTGGCTGTAGCGGCCTGCTGGGTGAGGATCGACTGGCCGTTGTTGGCGTTGATGGCCTGGCACTGGGCCAGGAGATCGGTCAGCACGTCACTTTGCGCCAGCAACTGGTCGCCAATGCTCGACTGGCTGGCCAGTTGCTCAAGACCGCCACGGTTGGTCGGCAGGTTGAGGCTGGCGAGAATTTCACTGCGCTTGCGGCCATGCTGTTCGAGCAACACGACCAATGCCTGTTTCTGCGCCAGGATGTCCTCGAGCAATGGCATGTCGCGGCCATGCAATGCGAGGGATTCGGTCTGCAGTAATTCCAGCAGGTGTTGCGCTGGAGCAAAGTCGTCGGTGATCAGTTGCAGTAGATTAGTGTCGTGCATGGCTGGCCTTGGGTTTTAAGCGTCCAAAAGCCTGGCGCCGGCGGTGGCCTAGCGCTGGGCTTCGAAGTTGAGCAGTTTGCTGGCTACACGGTTGCTGTCGACTTTATAGCTGCCATCGGCAATCGCTGCTTTCAACTCGGCCACGCGGGCGTTGTCGACGGCGGGTTGATCGCGCAGCTTGTCAGTGACCTTCTGCAACTGTTGAGCCTCATCGCTGAGATGTACCGATTCCCCGCTTTTGACGGTACCGGCCTGTTCGGCCGCGGACTCCAGCGGCGCGGATTTGCCGGTTTCGGCGTTTTCCTTGCTGGCGCTGGTACGTGTACTGCCCGTAAGTGACGAGGAGCTGTTCAAACGGCTGAAATCGATGACCATGATAAAAAACCTCTGGGAATTTGGACGCTTGCCATGGTTTCGGCCATTCCCTGGAAAACTTTAGGCCCATTTATCAATGAACCTCGCGCGCGCCAGCGCTTGCCCTGCATGGAGCACAGTCTAGGGAACAGCCGGGGCAAGCGCCACATTCCGATGAGCAGGGAGCCTTACATGGACACTTCCACCTGCCCCGGCGCCATGACCTGCGCCTTGATGACTCGCTGGGAATTGAGGTTTTTCACCCGGATCTGTTCGCTCAGGCTGCCGTTTGACAGGGCTTCGCCCGGCATGCGTACGCTGAGCGTACCGCTGCGGGCGGTAATCACCACCTGATCACCCTTGCGGATGACCTCGGCCTGTTCGATATGCACCAGGGTAATCACCTGGTCGGCGACCATTGGTCGGGTCAGTCGCTGCCCGATAGCCTGGTCCAGGGAGGTCAGGTAGCCCTGGCCGATGAGGCTGATATCGCGTTCGCGCAGGACCACATCCAAAGGCTCGACAATGTTGGCGCGGCGCAGTGGCCGGGCGCTGGTCACGACATCGCGAAACAGGCGGACTTGAGCGGGTACGAACACGGTCCAGGGGGAGGCGCCCTCGCAGCGGACCTTGACCGTGACCCGACCCAGCGGCTTGGGACTCTCAAGGGTTGCTGTCAATTCCTTGTCGCACATGGGCATGTGCATGCGCGGATCGAGCGGGTTGACCTGGATCTCGTAGCGGCCTTCCGTTTGACTGGTAGCCAGATAGTCTTCTACGGTGAATTCAAGAAAGCCCTGAGTGACGCCGATAAGCATGTCAGGCAAGGTAACCGCGTCAGCAAGGGCAGGGCTGCCAGCGTTGAACAGGCAAACGGCCGCCAGCACGCCGAGCAATTTGCGGCAGGGTGTGGTCAGGCGTCGGAAAAATGTCGGTTCTGTGTTCATAACGATTAAAAAAGCAAGCGCCGTGCCGTTTAGTGATGAAGGCACGTCGCAACAACACTTGGCGTTGGTGTAGGAGTCTGGGCATGGCTGGTGTAATGGATTCGGTGAACCAGCGCACGCAACTGGTGGGGCAGAATCGCCTTGAGCTGTTGTTGTTCCGTCTCGACGGCCAGCAGCTGTACGGGATCAACGTGTTCAAGGTTCGGGAGGTGCTGCAATGCCCCAAACTGACGCTGATGCCCAAGTCCAGTCCTGTCGTGTGCGGCGTGGCGAACATCCGGGGGGCGACCATTCCGATCCTCGATCTGGCGATGGCGACCGGCTCCGGTGCTTTGAAGGACAAGAACAATCCCTTCGTGATCATCACGGAGTACAACACCAAGAC
>NZ_JBGCUL010000235.1:0-5962 GCF_054177685.1 Pseudomonas sp. P5_A2_2 | reverse complement strand
CGTACATATCGCGGCTGTTCCGCAGGAAGTCCTGGAAACCCTGGCCAAAGACATGCCGCGCGTTATCAAGTGGGACGTGATGATCAGCGAAGGAACGATTTTCGTCACCGACGACCGTGGTCAGCACGAAGTCCAGTTGCAGTGGCTGGCCGGTGAGCGCGGCTGATTATTCGCCATTGCACCGCGTCACCCGGTTTTATCCTACGTATCGAAGAGAAGCATCATTCACCCCATGCGCATCGAACCTCGCCTGCTGCCCGACACCCTGCCATTCCTCGGTGATATTCCGCCGCTGCTGACCCGCCTGTACGCGGCGCGGGGTGTGCAATCCGAGGCAGAACTGGACAAGAGCCTGGCGCGGTTGATTCCGTTCCAGCAGCTCAAGGGCATCGATGCTGCCGTGGATCTGCTGGTGACGGCACTCGAACAGCGCCAGCGCATTCTGATCGTCGGCGACTTCGATGCCGACGGCGCGACGGCCAGCACCGTGGGCACCCTGGGTCTGCGTCTGTTGGGGGCGGCACATGTCGATTACCTGGTGCCCAACCGATTCGACTACGGCTACGGCCTGACACCGGAAATCGTCGCGGTGGCGCTTGAGCGTCAGCCGCATTTGCTGATTACCGTCGACAATGGCATCTCCAGCGTCGAAGGCGTGGCCGCGGCGAAAAAGGTCGGGCTCAAGGTGCTCGTCACCGACCACCACTTGCCCGGCGACGAACTGCCCTTCGCCGATGCGATCGTGAATCCGAACCAGTCTGGTTGCGAGTTTCCGAGCAAGGCACTGGCCGGTGTCGGGGTGATTTTCTATGTGCTGATGGCCTTGCGTGCGCGGTTGCGCGAGCTCGGCTGGTACACAAGCAAGCCGCAGCCGAACATCGGCGAACTGCTCGATCTGGTGGCCTTGGGCAGCGTGGCCGACGTGGTGCCGCTGGATGCCAACAACCGGATTCTGGTGCATCAGGGCCTCGAGCGGATTCGTGCCGGACGTGCCCGGCCGGGGATCAAGGCGATCCTCGAAGTGGCCAAGCGCGATCATGCGCGCATCACCTCCACCGATCTGGGTTTCATTGTCGGCCCGCGCCTGAACGCGGCGGGACGGCTGGATGACATGAGCCTGGGTATTGAGTKCCTGCTGACCGAAGACGCAGGTCTGGCCCGTGAGATGGCTGCTCAATTGGACGGCATGAACCAGGATCGCAAATCCATCGAGCAAGGCATGCAGCGTGAAGCGCTGGCGCAGCTCAAGGATCTGCCGGTGGAGTCGATGCCGTTCGGCTTGTGCCTGTTCGATCCCGAGTGGCATCAGGGCGTCATAGGTATTCTCGCGTCACGGATGAAAGAGCGCTATTTCCGCCCGACCATCGCCTTTGCCGATGCCGGAGATGGCCTGCTCAAGGGCTCGGGGCGTTCGGTCCAGGGCTTTCATATCCGCGACGCCTTGAGCGTGGTGGCGGCGCAGCACCCGAATCTGATCACCAAGTATGGCGGCCACGCGATGGCGGCCGGCCTGACGCTGCCGGAAGCGAATTTTCCCTTGTTCGCCGAAGCCTTTGACGCTGAAGTGCGCCGGCAATTGCGCGAAGAGGACCTGACTGGCCGGCTGCTGTCGGACGGCACCCTGGCGGTGGAAGAGTTTCACCTGGAGCTGGCCCGAGCCCTGCGGCATGCCGGCCCGTGGGGGCAGCACTTTCCGGAACCGTTGTTTCATGGGGTGTTCCAGTTGGTCGAGCAGCGCGTCGTTGGCGAACGGCACCTTAAAGTCGTGCTGAAAAGTGAATGTGGTTCGGTGAAACTCGACGGCATTGCCTTTGGGATCGACCGCGACATCTGGCCAAATCCGACCATCAAGTGGGTGGAACTGGCCTACAAGCTCGACCTCAACGAGTTTCGTGGCAACGAGACGGTCCAGCTGATGATTGCCCACATCGAACCGCGTTGAACCGACACCTGTAGGAGCGAGCTCGCGATGGGCGTGAACGATGGCGCTGGGGACCTGATACCCCGCGGTGTCCTGTCGTCCATCGCGAGCGAGCTCGCTCCTACAAAGGGGCGACATCCCTCGATGTCGACTAGGCTCTAAACACTGCTTGATTTTGGCCTTGTGACGTCTTGTCGAATTTTTTGCCCGCGGGGGCGGGTGCTGTACCTTTTTCCTGTCACTCGTCGACTATTCAAACAGAACCTGGAGCCTGCCCACTGATTCGAGAGGTGCCCCATGAGTCTGCTGCTTGAACCCTTTACCCTTCGCCAATTGACCCTGCCCAACCGCATCGCGGTATCGCCGATGTGCCAGTACTCCAGCGCCGAAGGCCTGGCCAATGACTGGCACCTGGTCCACCTCGGCAGCCGCGCTGTCGGCGGGGCCGGGCTAGTGTTTACCGAAGCCACGGCGGTCACCGCCGACGGGCGCATCACGGCCGAGGACCTCGGTCTGTGGAATGACGAACAGATCGAACCCCTGCAACGCATCACCCGCTTCATCACCGCCCAGGGCGCCGTTGCCGGCATTCAACTGGCCCATGCCGGGCGCAAGGCCAGCACCTACCGGCCGTGGCTCGGCAAGCATGGCAGCGTCAAGCCCGATGAGGGCGGCTGGGTGCCGGTCGGCCCTTCACCGATTGCGTTCGACCCACAGCACACCCAACCCAGACAACTCGATGACGGCGAGATCGCCAAGGTGATCCAGGCCTTTGTCGATGCGGCAAAGCGCTCACTGACGGCCGGTTTCAAGGTGGTCGAAGTGCATGCGGCCCATGGTTACCTGCTGCATCAGTTCCTGTCGCCGTTGAGCAACCAGCGTCGTGATCAATATGGCGGTTCGTTCGAAAATCGCATTCGGCTGGTGCTGCAGGTCACCGAAGCGGTGCGCGCGGTGTGGCCTGAGGAGTTGCCGGTGTTTGTCAGGGTCTCGGCCACCGACTGGGTGGAAGACGGCTGGAACCCTGATGAAACCGTGGAACTGGCACGCCGCCTCAAAGCCCTGGGGGTCGACCTGATCGACGTCTCGTCGGGCGGGACGGCGGTGAATGCCGAAATTCCCACAGGCCCTGGTTACCAGACCCGCTTCGCCGAACGTGTGCGCAAGGAGTCGGGCATGGCCACCGGCACGGTTGGCATGATCACCGAGCCGGCACAGGCCGAGCACATCCTGCGCACCTGTCAGGCGGACATCATCTTCCTGGCCCGTGAGTTGTTGCGTGACCCCTACTGGGCGTTGCATGCAGATGACGATCTGGGCGGGCACAAGGCCGTGTGGCCGGCGCAGTATCAGCGGGCGACTCACCGTGAGCAGCCGATTCACGAATCGGATTTGCGTGACTGAAATCCATCGATACGAAAAAGCCCCTGAATCGCGAGATTCAGGGGCTTTTGTTTATGCCGGTGACCGATCAGGCCGCTTCGATCTTGCTGCGGTTCTGTTCGACCTTGTTCAGGTAGTCCTTGAGCTTTTCCTGCTCGGCCACCGTCGTGAACAAGCCGAGCTTGCTGCGACGCCAGAGGATGTCGTGGGCGCTGGTTGCCCATTCTTCGCTGCACAGATAGTCGACTTCACGGGTGTAGAGACCGCCGCCGATGTGCTCGCCCATATCGCTGAGGTCCTGTACGCCTTCGAGCATGCGCCAGGTGCGGCTGCCGTAGGAGGTGGCCCAGCGGCGCGCGATCTCGCTCGGTAGCCAGTCGAATTGGTCGCGGATACGCGAGCTCAAGGCTTGCGGGGTGGTCATGCCTTCACCGCCCGGCAGCGTGGCGCTGGCGGTCCAGCTTGGCTGGATGTGCTTGAAGTAAGGTGCCAGTTGCGCCAGCGCCGACTCGGCCAGCTTGCGATAAGTAGTGAGCTTGCCACCGAACACCGACAGCAACGGAGCCTCTTCGCCAGTGCCAGACAGCGCCAGGGTGTAATCGCGGGTCACGGCCGACGGGTTGTCGGATTCGTCGTTGCACAGAGGCCGCACACCGGAATAGCTGTGCAGGATGTCGTCGCGGCTGATTTGTTTTTTGAAATGGGCATTGACCACGTTCAACAGGTAATCGGTTTCGCCATCGGTAATTGCCACTTTCGCCGGATCGCCGGTGTACTCGCGATCGGTGGTGCCGATCAGGGTGAAGTGATTCAGGTACGGAATGGTGAACACGATGCGCTGATCTTCGTTTTGCAGGATGTGCGCGTGTTCGCCTTCGTACAGTTTCGGCACGATCAGGTGGCTGCCCTGGATCAGGCGGATGCCGTAAGGCGACTCCATTTTCAAGTCATCACGAATGAACTTGGCGACCCATGGCCCGGCCGCATTGACCAACGCCTTGGCGCGGATCGAAAACAGGCTGCCATCGGCGCGTTCCAGATGCAGGTGCCACAAACCCTTGGTACGGCGCGCGCTGACACAGCGGGTCTGGGTGTGGACGTGGGCGCCTTTTTCCCGGGCGGCCATGGCGTTCAACACCACCAGGCGCGCGTCGTCGACCCAGCAATCGGAGTATTCGAAGCCCTTGGTGATCTCGTTTTTGAGCGCGCTGTCGGGGCCGAACTTCAGGCTTTTCGAACCTTGCAGTTGCTCGCGCTTGCCCAGGTTGTCATAGAGGAACAGACCGGCGCGAATCATCCACGCCGGGCGCAGGTGCGGGCGGTGCGGCAACACGAAACGCATTTGCTTGACGATGTGCGGAGCCTTGGCCAGCAGTACTTCACGTTCGGCCAAGGCTTCACGCACCAGGCGGAATTCGTAATGTTCGAGGTAGCGCAGGCCACCGTGAATCAGCTTGCTGCTGGCCGACGAGGTATGGCTGGCCAGGTCATCCTTTTCGCAAAGGAACACCGAGAGACCGCGACCGGCGGCATCCGCGGCAATTCCCACGCCATTGATCCCGCCACCGATGACGGCGATATCGTAGACCTCGGCGAGAGGGGGCGTAGGCAAGGTGGAATTGGGCATCGGCTCGGCCTCGGAATTCTTTATGTTCTGTATTTGAATTCGAACATTAATGTTCATTTTCGAAAATACTAGCCCATAAAGACCCGTACGGCCAGTCAGCTTCGATTGAAAATACTCATCGAGGGGCCGTTAAAGGAAAATTTACGAACATTTTGTTGTGCATTGGCGTCAATACAGACGCCGAAGAAGGAGGGTGGGCTTAAACGACTTCCAGCCGAACCTTGTGCTGGTTCAACAGTTGCGCCAGCGCCGGGGAAGGCTGCTGATCGGTGACCAGGCAATCGACCAGGCTGATCGGTCCCAGGCGAATCATGGCGTTGCGCCCGAACTTGCTGGAGTCGGCCGCGAGGATCACTTGTCGGGCATTGGCGATAATCGCCTGGGATACCCGCACTTCCTGATAATCGAAGTCCAGCAGGCTGCCGTCCTCATCGATACCACTGATGCCGACCAGGGCGAAATCGACCTTGAACTGGTTGATGAAGTCGACACTTGCCTGACCGACCACGCCGCCGTCACGCCGTACATTGCCACCGGTCAGCAGCACGTCGAAGTCGTCCTTGGCGCTGAGCATCGATGCCACATGCAGGTTGTTGGTGATGATTTTCAGGTGACTGTGGTTGAGCAGTGCCCGGGCAATGGATTCGGTGGTCGTGCCGATGTTGATGAACAACGAGGCATGGTCGGGAATCTGTGCGGCAATGGCTTCGCCGATACGCTGTTTTTCATCGCGCATCTGATCGGCGCGCATGGCATAGGCAGTGTTTTCGACACTGGAGTCGTAAGCCGCGCCGCCATGGTAGCGACGCAACAAATTGGCTTCCGCGAGCTGATTGATGTCGCGGCGAATGGTCTGCGGGGTAACTACGAACAGAGTGGCCATTTCCTCGATGCTGACATAGCCGCGTTCGCGGACCAGTTCGAGGATTTGCTGCTGACGGGGAGGCAGATTCATGGGGCGTCCTTTGGGCTGCCGTGCAAAATTTGCCCATGATGCCGCAGGAATCTGCTCCCGACCAGTTACATACAGA
>NZ_JBGCUL010000234.1:0-5978 GCF_054177685.1 Pseudomonas sp. P5_A2_2 | reverse complement strand
GTACCGTCGTCTTTCACCTCCACTTCGATCACCGCCGCCACATACGTCACGAAGCTGTAATGCACCGCCAGTCCCAGACCGCGACCCTTGGGCAACTCGCGCCCCCAACCGGCGGCCTTGGCGGCGGTCTCCAGTACCGTGCGCAGGCGCGCGGTGTCGATCGGATAACGCTCGGGGGATTCGCCGTAGTTCCACTCTTCACTCAAGGTGCGCGGATCGATCTGACGGTCCGGACCGAGCAGTCTGATCTGGTACTTCAGCGGATCCTGCCCGGCCTYGTGCGCCAGCTCATCGATAAAACTCTGGATCGCGAAGCCATGGGGAATGTTCGATACCGAGCGATACCAGCCGACGCGGGTGTGCACCGTTGCTTCGGGGTTCTCCAGGCGAATGTTGGGGATCGCATACGCCATGTTGGTGAATCCCATGCCCAGTTCGAACGCTGCCTCATGGTTCATGCCCGGTGCAAACAACGCAGTGATGCTTGGCGCCACCGTACGGTGCAACCAGCCGGACGGCAGGCCATCCTTGTTCAGGCTGGCCTTGAGGTATTCGGCCGAAACGGTGTGGAAGTAGGAACAATGGATGTCGTCTTCGCGGGTCCATTGCACCCGCACCGCTTTGCCGGGGAATTCCTTGGCGAGGATGGCGGCTTCGATGATGAAGTCAGGCTTGGACTTGCGCCCGAACCCGCCACCCAGCAAGGTCACATTGAACGTGACCTTGTCGAACGGCAGGCCCAGGCGTTCACCGATCCGCTCCCGGGTGACCTGCGGCGCCTGGCTTGGCCCCCAGGCTTCACAGGCACCGTCCGTGAACCGCGCAATGGCGACCATCGGTTCCATCGGCGACTGTGACAGATGCGGCAAATAGTAGGAGGCTTCCAGGGTGCTGTCGGCGCTGGCCATGGCCTTGTCGATGTTGCCGGTATTGCGCACCACCTTGCCGGGCTTGAGCGAGGCAGCTTCAAGTTCCTTGCGATAGGCGATCGAGTCGTAGCTGGCATGGGGGCCGTCGTCCCACTCGATTATCAGCGCCTCGCGGCCCTTGATCGCCGCCCAGGTATTGCTCGCCACCACGGCGATCCCGCCGAGCGGTTGAAATTCCGAAGGCAACGGACGGCTTTCGATCTGCACCACCTTGACCACGCCGGAGACCTTCATCGCCGCGCTGCCATCAAAGCTTTTGATTTTGCCGCCATACACCGTGGGCCGCGCAATGGTCGCGTACAGCATGCCGTCGAAATGCACGTCGGCGCCGTACACCGCACGACCGTTGACGATGTCTTCACCGTCGATGGCCTTGGTGCCTTCCTTGCCGATGTAACGGAATTGCTCGGGTTGCTTGAGTTTCAGGCTGTCGCGGGCCGGAACCGGCAAGGCGCCTGCGGCGGAGGCCAGGGCGCCAAATCCGATTTCGCGGCCAGAAGGCTCATGGACAACCTTGTGCAATTGCGCATGGCATTCACCAACCGGCACTTTCCATTGTGCAGCCGCAGCCTGTTCGAGCATGGTCCGCGCAGCGGCACCGCAGCGACGCATCGGCTCGTACCAGTGACGCATGCTGCGCGAGCCGTCGGTGTCCTGGTTGCCGAAACGCACTTCATCGCCGGGGGCCTGCTGCACCTTGACCATCGCCCAGTCGGCTTCCAGCTCATCGGCCACCACCATGGTCAAGCTGGTGCGCACACCCTGGCCCATCTCCGAGCGGTTGCAGATCACGGTCACCGTGCCATCGGCGGCGATGCTCACATAAACTTTCGGATCGTCGACCCAGCCGTGGGGCATGCCGTCGGCGCCGAACTTCTTCTCTTTCTCTTCGGCAAACGCGTCCTGCCAACCCCAACTCGCGGCGACCACCAACGCACCGGTCACCCCCACGCCTTTGAGAAAACCACGGCGACTGAGGTTGCTCAGGGCAATATCATTCGGTAACCGGCTCATGCCTTGGCCTCCTTCAGGTGAGTGGAAGCCTGGCGGATCGCGGTCTTGATACGGTTGTAGGTGCCGCAACGGCAGATGTTGCCCACCATGGCTTCTTCGATCTGCTCGTCGCTCGGGTTCGGATTGGTCTTGAGCAGCGCCGTCGCCGACATGATTTGCCCGCCCTGGCAGAAGCCACATTGGGCGACTGCCGTGTCGAGCCAGGCTTGCTGCACGACTTTGCCGATCGGGTCGGCGTGCAGGTTGTCGATGGTGCTGACATTCTGCCCGACGACTGAACCGATGGGCGTGATGCAACTGCGTGCCGGAGCCCCTTCGATATGAATGGTGCAGGCTCCGCACAGGCCCATGCCGCAGCCGAATTTGGTGCCGTTGTAACCGGCCACGTCGCGGATCGCCCAGAGCAGCGGCATGTCCTCGGTGACGTCGAGTTGATGGTCTTGACCATTGAGTTTCAGGGTAATCATGGGCACGCCCGCATAGTTCTTGAGTTATGGGGTCGAGCAATCTGCCGCTGGATTTCGATGGGTCGCACGCAGATCGACTCAGGCTAATGGGCTCTCTTATGCGGACGCAGATGTCTGCACCGGGCCTTTGGTGGAGCAAGAGTGTGCATCGTTAGCTGACTAAGTTAACCGAGCATTAACAAAAAAACCCTGCACAATAAACATTGTGCAGGGCCTTTTGATTCGTCTTGGAAGCTTAATACCGGTTCGGCTCCATTTCCAGATCGACATGGAAACGCTCGAAAATGTCTTTCTGGATGCGCTGCGCCAGGTTCAGCAATTGCAGGCCCGTCGCGCCGCCATAGTTGACCAGCACCAGCGCCTGCAATTTATGCACGCCAGCGTCAGCCTCACGGAACCCCTTCCACCCCGCCCGCTCGATCAACCAGCCGGCGGCCAGTTTCATTCGACCGTCGGGTTGCGCATAGGCCACCAGGTCCGGGTACTCACCCTTGAGCCGCGCAGCCAGCGCCGCCGACACCAAGGGGTTCTTGAAGAAGCTGCCGGCATTGCCGAGCACGGCCGGGTCCGGGAGTTTTTCATTGCGGATGCTGCAAATGGCCTGGCTGACATCGCTGGCGGTCGGATGCTCGATGCCTTGTTCGGTCAGGCGCTGACGCACCGGTCCGTATTCCAGGTGCAGATGCGCCGCGCGGTCGAGGGTGAAACGCACACGCAGGATCAACCAACGCCCCGGCTCCTGCTTGAACAGGCTGTCGCGGTAAGCGAAGTTGCACTCTTGCAGTGTGAAGTCGCGCAGTTCGCCGGTCTGGCGATCGAGGGCGGTCAGGCCGGCGAACACGTCCTTGATCTCGACGCCATAAGCGCCAATGTTTTGCATGGGTGCCGCACCGACGGTGCCGGGAATCAGGCTGAGGTTTTCCAGGCCGGACAACCCCAGGGACAGTGTGTGTTGCACAAAGGGATGCCAGGGCTCGCCCGCCTCGGCCTCAATCACCACTTTGCCGCCCTCATCGCTCAGCACGCGAATCCCGCGCGTGGCCATGCGCAGTACCAGCGAGTCGATATCCGCCGTCAGCAACAGGTTGCTGCCACCGCCGATCACCAGCACCGGAACCTCGTGTTCCAGCCCATAGGCCAAGGCTTCACGCACATCGGCGTCGCTATGGGCCTCGGCAAACAGCCGAGCCTCAACGTCCACGCCAAAGCTGTTGAACGGCTTGAGCGAAACCTGCGATTGAACCTGCAAACTCATAACCGTCCCTTCAATTCGATCACCAGTAAATCACTGGCGTGCTCGATCAGGTCAAGCACCTGCTCGAAGCCTTGCTCACCGTCGTAGTACGGGTCCGGCACTTCATCGACTGGCGACTGGTAACGGCGCAGGAACAGGTCCAGCTCGGCCTTGCCCTTGGCCGGTTGCAAGGCCTCGAGATTGCGCAGGTTGCTGTTGTCCATCGCCAGGATCAGGTCGTAGGTGGCGAAATCGGCGCGGCTGACTTGCCGGGCGCGCTGGGTGGACAAGTCATATCCACGCAGCTTCGCCGCGGCCTGACTGCGCTGGTCCGGMGCCTTGCCGACATGCCAGTCACCGGTGCCCGCGGAAGCGACTTCGACCCGATCAGCCAGACCCGCTTCACGCAATTTGTGCCGCAGCACGCCTTCGGCCGTGGGAGAGCGGCAGATGTTGCCCAGGCAGACAAACAGAACCCGCATCACGCCTCCAGCAGGCGACGAACGCGCTCGAGGTCTTCAACGGTATCGACACCGGCTGGCGGTGCGATCAGTGCGTCGGCCACATGGATCCGCGCGCCGTGCCACAGGGCACGCAGCTGCTCCAGGCACTCGGTGTTTTCCAGCCAGCATGGACCCCAGCTGACGAAATCCTGAAGGAAACCGGCGCGGTAGGCATAGATGCCGATGTGGCGGCGGTACGGCACACCTTCGGGCAACTGCTCAGGGTTCACGGCGAAGGCATCCCGCGCCCAAGGCAAGGTGGAACGACTGAACGTCAGCGCCAGGCCATTGAGGTCGCTGACGACCTTGACCACGTTGGGATTGAACAGGGTGTCCACGTCTTCGATCGGCTCGGCCAGGGTGGCCATACGCGCTTCGGCGTGGGCCGCCAGGTTGGCGGCGACCTGATCGATCACACTTGGCGGGATCAGCGGTTCGTCGCCCTGGACGTTGACCACGATGGCGTCGGGCGCCAGGCCCAGTTTCATCGCGACTTCGGCCAGGCGATCGGTACCGGAATTGTGATCTTCACGGGTCATCACCACTTCGGCACCGAAGCCTTTGCAGGCCTCGACGATACGCGCGTCATCGGTGGCCACCACCACGCGCTCGGCACTGCTTTTGCTCGCCTGTTCCCAGACGTGCTGGATCATTGGCTTGCCGGCAATCAGCAGCAACGGCTTGCCCGGCAGGCGGGTGGAGGCGTAACGCGATGGAATGACGACGGTAAAGGCTGTGGTCATTTATCCAGGCGCTCGTCGGTGGTCAGGGTGCGCGCTTCGGATTCGAGCATTACCGGGATGCCGTCGCGAATCGGGTAGGCCAGGCCTGCGCCCTTGCTGATCAGCTCGGTCTTGTCGGCGCTGAGCTTGAGCGGGCCTTTGCAGACCGGGCAAGCGAGGATATCGAGCAATTTGGTGTCCATGAGCATTCCCTGGAAAAAACGGAGTTAAGGCAACAAACGAGCCGGCAGCAGGCGCATCAGCTGTGTGTCGAACCAGGCCACGAAGGCCGGCGACGGCACGGCATCGACCGCCAGGTACCACCAGTCGGCGGCGGCAAAGGCACGGCATTTCACCGCGTCTTTTTCCGTCATCACCAACGGCAATGACGGCGTGAAATTCAAAGCCTGCACACTGTATTCGGCGTGATCGGCAAACGCATGTGGAACCGGCTGCCAGTGTAGCGTTTCGAGGGTCTTGAAGAAACGTTGCGGATTGCCGATGCCGGCCACCGCGTGCAGGGCCTGGCCGCTGGGGAAGTGGTCGAGGGGACGCCGTTCGCCGCTGCGCAGATTGACCAGCGCGGTGGATTGCAATTGAAAGGCAAACCCATCATCGCGGTCAGTCGCCGCCCCGTTATAGAGGACCGCGTCGACGCTTTGCAGGCGCTCGACCGGCTCACGCAATGGCCCGGCAGGCAGGCAACGGCGGTTGCCCAGGCCGCGAGCGGCGTCGATCAACACCAGTTCCAGGTCGCGGGCCATGYGGTAGTGCTGCATGCCGTCGTCAGACAGGATCAGGTCCAGCGGCTCACTGGCCAGCAAGGCTATGACGGCGTTACTGCGATTGGGATCGATCATCAGCGGCACGCCGGTGCGCTGGACGATCAGCAACGGCTCGTCACCGGCGACATCGGCACTCTGTTCGGCCTCGACTCGCCATGGCAATTGCGGCGGTTTGGCGCCGTAGCCGCGGCTGAYCACGCCGACCCGCAGGCCGCTGCGCTGGCAGTGCTCGATCATCCATAGAATCAGCGGCGTCTTGCCGGTGCCACCCACGGTGATGTTGCCCACCACAATCAGCGGCACGGGTGGCAGATAGATCTCGCC
>NZ_JBGCUL010000233.1:0-5982 GCF_054177685.1 Pseudomonas sp. P5_A2_2 | reverse complement strand
GTGTAAAGCCCGCTCGACATACCCAAGGGATTGGGGGTGCGTAGTTCATAGGCAAAATCGATAGTTTCAAAAGAGATGGACGGGATTCGGAAAGCGGCTACTTTGACACAGGGTGCCTCCACTGGCGATTTCCAGAAAAATCGGTAGGAATGGGTACCATATGCCCCTACACCACTGTAACGACAGGGCTGCGCTGCATAAACCCAACCATTGCCGACCCAGAGCTTGTCATGACCTTCACGCGCGTTGGGTGCTCCAGTCAGATTGGCCGCTGAATCACTCAGGACTAAGTTCGAACCAATGCCCGTGATGCGCACATCAACGGTCTCCGTTTCCTGGGTCTCCCTATTCGTCACTGTTACCTGCCGCCAATTGGCCGGTACCTTCAACGCAATACCTTCGCCGGGCACGATGGCGCGATCTGAACTGAAACGAACCGGCAATTCAATACTGAAGATGTTGTTTTCGATGCACTGACCCGGATAATTCGCGCAATAACCACTGTTTGGCGTTTTGTTAAGGAACTCATTTTTATTGGGTTGAGACGGATCCGGCTGGAACGACGCCCTGATCTCCCGGTTTATCGCTTCTGCCGAAGGCATGCTCAATGCCACTAACAACCCAAGCCAACCCTTGTATTTTTTCATTTCTCTACCTGTTTCCAATCGGTGGGCTTTACGATCGACAAGGATTTGCGGCGTGCACCGTTGAACATCGATCATCACCCCCGCTGTAGGGAGAACTCACTCACCCGGCGCCTTGGCACTGAACAACATCAGCACGCTGCCGCTGTAGTCCCCCGGCTTGTAACCCCCCACCGGCTTCACCGGATCGATCTGCAGCAACACCCGTGAGCCTGTCATCGCGTCGGCCGCCGACACCACTTGCCGCGGCGCAATGTCGGCGCTCAATTCCACCCCGTTGAAACTGACCCGCAACGCGATATCGTCACTGGGCCTGCCGTTGGACAGGTACGGAGCCGCCTCCAGGCGCGCTTCAATCGCGCTGCTGTCGTGGCGCACATCAAAATGCTTGCGCACGCTGCTCAAGGTCGAATTCGACAGGTTCCAGTTCAGTCGCTGTGGCCGGTGGATCCAGTCCGCTTCAGCGGGGATCACGTAAAACGCGGGCGTCGGGATAATCACGGACACCTCGAAGGTGTGTTCCTCCCGGGCAGCCCATGTCGAGGAGCCCATCAGTACGGTCATTGCCGTCAGCACGACGGCGGCGCATTGCTTGATCATGTTCGATACCCGTTGCGTCAATGGAAAGCCGGCCTAGCGGCTGACGATCTTCAGGTTTTTCTTGCTGTTGCCCTCGATCAGGGTGAACCGGTATTCACGGCCCTTTTCCTTGTCGAAGGCATAGGTCTTGCCCGCCATGACGTGATGTTTGGTGGTCGCGCCGCACTCACTCTCATTACTCAAGGAGCAGCTTTTGAATTCATCGATGATGACCACCGTGTTGCCGTTGTTGCGCAGCTCGTAGCGCTTGTCGGTTTCGTTGACGGCGCTATCGAATCGAGCATCCTTGGGCCGAACGAAGAAGACGGTGCCGAACCCGGTCATCACGTTGACCCCCGCTGACAGGTTCTTTTTGTAGTCGTCGCGCTCTTCGCCGGACACCGCAAACTCATCTTCCTTTTCCGGCACAACGGGCACGAAGCGCACGCGAAAGTAGCGCTCACGGTCACGCTCGCCCATGTACAACAGACGGGTGCCCTGCATCCCCTGCGCCGGAACGATCAGCCGCGCGGGACTGGCCATCAGGCCATTGCGCGAGGCACCATCGGCGGACGTGGTGACCGGTATTTCCTTCGGCGTGCCGTCGGTGTCGTAGACGATTTCCAGCACGTTGACCTTGACGAAAGCGGTGCTGTCGCCGCTGTTGAACACCCGTTTCAAATAGGTGCTTTTATCGGCATCCAGATAGTCGTATACGGTGCCGACATTGATCTGGGGCCCGGCCTGAACCACCAGGGGATACACGCAAAACACACACAGCCATAACAGACGCTTCATCGTCCTCAACCTCATAAAAAATAAAAAACAAAAAGTAAAAAATGGGCCAGCCCCGAACGATCAGACTTCAGAATCCCAGATCACTGTGACATTGCCTGTGAAAGGCCTACCTTCGGATTTGTCTATCAGCCAGTGGGTGTACCGCTCGTCCACTTCGAAATGCAGCGTTCCGGGCTTGCGATCGACATAGATACCCGGCAGAAACGGGCTTGTAGGAGCACGGCGACTCAACGGCATTCGCCTGACCGGTTGCCCGGCGCTGTCGGTCAACCCGTTAGGCAAGGTGACGCTGATTTCTACAGCTCCCCCGTAACGCCCTCCACGATCAACAATGGCGCAGCCCGAGCCGGCGCCCGCATCGTGGTGCTCGCAGTCCAGCCTCATCGTGAATCGCGACGAGGCGGAAATATTGAAGGTCTGATCGCGATACAGGCGCACAGGCTTGCGCCCCTGTTCCAGCCAGCCGCGCCATCCGCCTTGGGGTTCCAGCACGATTTTGTTGCCGCCGGGTGGAATCTCCACCTTCAGGGTGTGCTGTACGTCAAGGACAAAGTCCAGGGTCAGGTTGCCGTCGTTCGGAAGCAACACCTGCCCCATATCGAAATCGCCGCCAGGTCCAATGCTGTACGACATTGCACCGGTATAGAGACCGGATGACATGCCCAACGGATTGGGGGTGCGCAGCTCATAGGCAAAATCGAGGGTGTCGAAGTAAATGGACGGAATGAAGTAAGCCGCTACCTTGACGCAGGAGGCCTCTACGGGTGTTTTCCAGAAAAACCGATAGCTCTCAGGGCTGTACGACCCGACACCGCTGTACCGGCAGGGCGCAGGCGCATAAACCCAACTGCTGCTGGTCCAGAGTTTCTGATGGCCTTCAAGGGGGTCGCTCACTCCCACCAGCTTGGCGGCCGATTCACTCAGGAAAAAATTCGAGCCGACGCCGGTAATGCGCACTTCAACGGTCTCCCTCTCCTGTGTCGCGGCGTTAGTCACCGTCAGTCGTCGCCAGTTTGCCGGCACCTTCAACGGGATCCCTTCTCCAGATCCGATGAAGCGGCTGGCAGTGAAGCGGATCGGCAATTGAATGCTGAACATATTGTTTTGCTCGCATTCGCCCGGATAGCTCGCGCAATAACCACTGTTCGACGTTTTGTTGATAAACACGTTTCTGCTCGGCTGTGACGGATCGGGCTGAAACAGCGCCCGGATCTCCCGATTCACCGCCTGCGCCTCAGGCACGCTCAGCGCCAGTAACAACCCCAGGCAACACAAAGACTTTTTCATAGATTCAACCCGCCGTCCGTTCGGTGAATGTGACATCCGCCAGGGTGTCCGGCGTGCAGCGCAGATCCCCGATCATCAACACGTTGTTTTCACTGCGATGTCGGCTGGCATCGAGACGGAACTGGCACAGCAACTGGTTGCCTTGACGCACTTCCAGCGTCGGTGAACCGGCATTCATTTCCATCGAGAAGAAACCATCGACTTCCGTCACCCCGCGACTGGCGTGGTTGATCACGTGATGGCCCTTGAGCGGCTGGCCTTTGGCATCGACCAGCCGGCCGAGCACGGTCAGGGTTTTCATCACGCGGACCTTGCGGTACTCCACCCCGCCCTTGTTCAGGTGATAGCGGGTGCGGGCGGGCTCGATGGTCGCCGCCGGGACATGGTTGCCCTCGAAGTCGAAACTCACCGAGCTGTTCTGATACGCGGTAATCGGGATGAAGTTGCGGCCGGGCTTCAACATCGCACCGCCGCCGCTGTAATCGTCGGCGCGCAGGGTAATGTCATCGATGTCCGATTCCACATCGACAATCAGCGCCGCGCCGCGCATCTCATGCTGACTGGTCAGCATCATTTTCTCGGCGCCAATGGCCAGGGTGCTGTCCAGGTTCAGGCCGCCGGTAAAATTGCCGTTGAAGGACGAACGCTGAACGAAACCATCACCATTGATCGCGTCGGTACGAAAGTTGGCGAGGCTGGAAACGCCGACGCCGTAGGTGTCGGTGAGCGCCGTCACCGAGACGTTTTGCAGCACATGGTCTTTCAGGTCTTTGCGCCAGCCAATGGAGGCGTTGTTGTCGCGACCGCCATCCCGGGCCGTGCGCGAACCGATACTGCCGCTGATCTGCTGTCCAGGTGCGCCGAGTGCCAGGTTGACGCTCAAGTCGACGCCGCGATTGCGGTCATTACCGCTGCTGAAACTGCCCGGCCGATCGAACAACGACAGCCGCCAGTTGCCATCGCTGCCAAACAGGTTGGTGCGCTGGTTCCAGCCCAGATCGAGGCCGACGCCTTCGACGTTGCCCTCGCTGTGGGACACCCGCGCATTGATCGTGCTTTTGCTGCTGAGTCGATGATTGAGTGCCAGCGAGGAGTTGCTGGTCTGGCCGACGAACACATTACGTTGGCGCACCCGGGTGCCATCCGGCAGGGTTTCGAAAAGATTGGTGGTGTCCAGCCAGCTGCGGTTGTGGCTGATCACCACGCTGCCGGCGCCATAGTTATAGAGGCTTTGCAGATCGAGGCCGGTGCCATGATCCTGCGTCTGGTACACGTTGGCGAACAGGCTGATGTGATTGGCCAGGGTCCAGTCGATGGAACTGCCGTATTGCAGTTTTTCGCGGATTTGCCGCGCCGACAGCCCGAGGATGACTCGAGGGTGCATCAGGTAATTGACCGAGGCTCCTGCCGTGGGACTGCCACTGGATTGTTGGTCCCAGTTGCTCAGCAGCTTGCTTTCTTCCCCGGCGAACAGGTTGTAGCGCCAGCGCTCATCGAGGTTGCGCCAGTTGTTGGGTTTGTAGACAAGTTCCTGGGTGGTGGAGGTGATCTGACCGTCTTCGATCAGGCGCACTTCCACCTCATAGATTCCGCCCGGCAACGGACGGGTGTCGAGGGTCTGCAAACCGGCGGGCACCGACTGGGTATTGATCAACAGACCGTCGCGATAGATTTCCACCGAGCCCTGGCGGTTGGCCGTGACGTAGATCGGATAGACGCTGGGCATCGGACTGTTGATGGCGAGGCTGTCGGAGCTGCCGTACATGACGCCGACAGCGGTATCGGGACTGGTGCCGAACGTGCGCGGCTGGCGGGTCAGTCCTTCGGAATTGGGGGTGAAATAGCCCAGGCGAAAGAAACTGCCTTGCAATTCGCGCTGGGTGTAAAGCTCGTGCACTGCGTGGTAAAGCTTGTCATCCGGACCGCCGAGGCGGGCCAGTTGCATATTGAACGTCTGGCTCCAGTTGCCCAGGCTCGCGCTGGCTTCAAGGCCATAGCGCCCGCCCAGATCCTGATCCTGGCCACCATTGAGATTGAGCTGGTTGCGCACCATCAGACCGCTGCTGCCGCCATCGGGCTGTTCGTAATAACGCTTGGCCTCGACGTCGCGCTCAGCATTTTCGGTGAGGATCGAGACGAGGGAGTTTTCCAGGTTGTAATGCACGGCAAGCACCTGATCCGGACACGAACCGGTGCATGTGCCCAGCGGCACGCCTGGCTTGAGATAACTGGCCCATTTTTCCCGCTCGGCGGGGCCGAAGCGGTTTTCGCTGGTGTCGGTAAATTCAAGTAACGTGATGCGATCATCACGGGACAACACCACCATCGCCTCTCCCAGCGGTTGCTGATCGAGTTCCACCCGAACAGCCAGAGGCACATCAAAAAAATGCTCCTCGAAATCTGCCGGCAGACCTTTGGCCTGGGCCAACAGACTTCGTGGTGTCGTACCGGCGGAAGAAACGGGAGCCGCCGCTGCACTGGCACAAAACAACAGCGCAAGCGCAGCCGCGATGGGTGTCATCGGGAACATGAACTCTTACTCTGGTTACGAACGGGTTGGAATCCGGCGGACAGGCCGGTCAGGTTGTCCGCCGGTTAACGCCACTTGAGCAGTTAGCGTTTGTTGCCATGAAGCTCGATCAAGGCGTGCCGACCGGAGCAACGGCGTCGAAGG